>NZ_JBPQTS010000037.1:0-48608 GCF_051386455.1 Streptomyces sp. URMC 124 | reverse complement strand
GCCCACCTCGGCGGCCGCCGCGCACGGCTCGGGCGCCGTGCCGCCGAGGTGGGCCGGGATCCACCAGGTGTCGTTCGCGTCCTTGGGGCGCACGGGATAAGCGCGCTGGGCCGCCTCCAGCAGGTCCTGCACCCGCGAGCGCACCCGGTCGGTGACGGTGTCCGCGTGCTCGGCCGGGTCGGCGGCCATCGGCTCGCCGACCCGTATCGTGATCGGCACGTGGTTGCGGCCCAGGTCGCGCTTGTGGCCCTTGGTCCACAGCCGCTGGGTGCCCCACAGCGCCATCGGCAGCAGCGGCACCCCGGCCTCCTGCGCGAGGCGGGCCGCGCCGGACTTGAAGTTCTTGAGCGTGAACGACTGGGAGATCGTCGCCTCCGGGAAGACGCCGATGATCTCGCCCGAGCGCAGCGCCGAGAGCGCGTGCTTGTAGGCGTCCATGCCGGCCGCGCGGTCCACGGGGATGTGCTTCATCGCGCGCATCAGCGGCCCTGACACCTTGTGCCGGAAGACGGACTCCTTCGCCATGAACCGCACCAGCCGCTTGGCGGGGCGGGCGGTCAGGCCGCAGAAGACGAAGTCGAGGTAGCCGATGTGGTTGCTCACCAGGACCGCCCCGCCCCGTGCCGGGACGTGCTCGGTTCCCTGGATGTCGAAGCGCAGGTCGAGCGCCTTGAACATGGTGCGGGCGACGCCGATCACCGGGGGGTAGACGAGCTCTGCCATCGGGGGAGGTTCCTTCCGGGCCTGGGGAGGGGACTCCCGGCTGAAGTGCTGCTTGTGCTGCTGTGTACTACTGAGTGCGCTGCGGGTCTGCCGCCGGTGTCCTGCCGAGGTGCCGGACGCCGGTGTACCGCCCAAGTTACGCGGCCGTAGGGTGTGGCTTCTGCCAGATCGTGCCCGAATGCCCGGCCCGGGGCCAGCGAGGACGGCCCGGCGGCCGGGAGATCCTCATCACGTAGGCCGGAAACCGCCGGTGGCGCGGCGGAATTTTCTGCGGCGCCCGGGGCGCTGCACCGGGGGACGACACAGGAGAAAGAGGGGCCGGGAGTGCTGCGCGAGGGCGACGACGGACTGCGGCTGGAGGCCGCCGACATCGGCGCGGAGCTGGGGGAGCGCGCGACGCTCGTGCAGTTCTCCAGTGCCTTCTGCCAGCCCTGCCGGGCGACCAGGCGCACGCTGGAGCAGGTCGCGGCCATGGTCGGCGGGGTCGCCCACGTCGAGGTCGACGCGGAGGCGCACCTCGCCCTCGTACGGGCCCTGGAGATCACCGCGACGCCCACCGTCCTCGTCCTCGACGCCGCCGGCCGTATCGTGCGCCGCGCGGCCGGGCAGCCCCGCAAGGCCGACGTCATCGCGGCGCTCGGTGCGGCGGTATGAGCCCTTGTGACCGTGATCCCTCTCCCATCTCCCGGGCCGCCCTTGACGCTCCGCACCGCGGATCGTCAGTGTGACGTGATGTGGCCAGGACCGTTTCTCCACGGACGTGCGCACGCCGGCCCGCTGCGGACGGCGAGCGCGTGCCGTCCGAGCGCGTGAGCACCGTGATGACCGTTCGGATCGGCACGACCCCCCAGGAGAAGGACAGTTCCATGACGGCCATCCCCGGGCTCGGCACCTCCCTCGCCGCCCCCGACCTGCTGCGCTCCGTCTTCCGCCGGCACGCGGCCGGCGTCGCCGTGATCACGGCGCAGGGCACGCGCCCGGTCGGCTTCACCGCCACCTCGCTGACGTCCGTCGCCGCGGAGCCCGCGCTGGTCTCCTTCGGCGCGGGCACCGGCTCCTCGAGCTGGCCCGTCCTCGCCGAGGCGGAACACGTCGGCGTGCACATACTCGGCGAGCACCAGCGGGAGCTGGCCGCGACCTTCGCGCGCAGCGGCGCCGACCGCTTCGCCGCGCCCACGAGCTGGCGCCCCGGACCGCAGGGCGTGCCGCTGCTGGACGGCGTTCTCGCCTGGCTGGTGTGCCGCGTGGTGGCCCGCGTGCCCGCCGGGGACCACCGGGTCGTGCTCGCCGAGGTCGTCGCGGGCGACTCTGCGGGCGCGGGCCGTCCGCTCGTCTACCACCAGGGACGCTTCAACGGTCTGCGGGACTGAGACGTCCCGCGTTTCCCGCGTTGGACAGATCACAGCCGACCGGCCTTGCGCCCGGGTGAACAGGTCGCTGTACTGACGAGTAACATTCCGTTCGAGGCGCGGCCCGCCACGGACGGAATCCGCCCCACAAGGCGCCTATGCTGCCTGCCAAGGCAGCTACGAAGAGACGATGCAGTAGGAGAGCCGGCGTGAGCTTGAGGATCGTTGTCACTGTGAAGTACGTGCCCGACGCCACCGGCGACCGGCACTTCGCCGAAGACCTGACCGTCGACCGCGACGACGTGGACGGCCTGCTCTCGGAGCTCGACGAGTACGCGGTCGAGCAGGCGCTGCAGATCAAGGAGGCGGCCGACGACGACGCGGAGATCACCGTCCTGACCGTCGGCCCCGAGGACGCCAAGGACGCGCTGCGCAAGGCGCTCTCCATGGGTGCGGACAAGGCCGTCCACGTCGAGGACGACGACCTCCACGGCACCGACGCCCTGGGCACCTCGCTGGTGCTGGCCAAGGCCCTGGAGCACGTCGGCTACGACCTGGTCGTCTCCGGCATGGCCTCCACCGACGGCGGCATGGGCGTCGTCCCGGCGATGCTCGCCGAGCGCCTGGGCGTCCCGCAGGTCACCCTGCTCTCCGAGGTCAAGGTCGAGGACGGCAAGGTCACCGGCCGCCGCGACGGCGACGCCGCCAGCGAGCAGCTGGAGGCCTCCCTCCCGGCCGTCGTCTCCGTGACCGACCAGTCCGGCGAGGCCCGCTACCCGTCCTTCAAGGGCATCATGGCGGCCAAGAAGAAGCCGGTCGAGTCCCTGGACCTCTCCGACCTCGGCCTGGAGGCCGAGGAGGTCGGTCTGGAGGGCGCCTGGACCAAGGTCGACGAGGCCACGGAGCGCCCGGCCCGCACGGCCGGCACCGTCGTCAAGGACGAGGGCGAGGGCGGCAAGCAGCTCGCCGAGTTCCTCGCGGGCCAGAAGTTCATCTGAGCTCTCTGATCCCGAACGAACCGTCACCCGCCCCACTTTTTCCGCAGGAGCAACGCCATGGCTGAAGTCCTCGTCTACGTCGACCACGTGGACGGCGCCGTCCGCAAGCCCACCCTCGAACTGCTCACCCTCGCCCGCCGCATCGGCGAGCCCGTCGCCGTGCACCTGGGCGCCGGTGCCGACGCCGCGGCCGCCGTGCTCGGCGAGTACGGCGCAGTGAAGGTCCTCGCGGCCGACGCGTCCGAGTTCGCCGACTACCTCGTCGCGCCGAAGGTCGACGCGCTGCAGGCCGCCTACGAGGCCGTCTCGCCGGCCGCCGTGCTGCTGCCGTCCTCCGCCGAGGGCAAGGAGATCGCGGCCCGCCTCGCGGTCCGCATCGGCTCCGGCATCATCACCGACGCCGTCGACCTGGAGGCCGGCGACGAGGGCCCGGTGGCCACGCAGTCCGTCTTCGCGGCCTCGTACTCCACCAAGTCCCGCGTCACCAAGGGCACCCCGGTCATCACCGTCAAGCCCAACTCCGCCGCTCCGGAGGCCGCCCAGGCCGCCGGCACGGTCGAGCAGCTCGCCGTCTCCTTCGGCGAGAAGTCCACCGGCACCAAGGTCGTCTCCCGCACCCCGCGCGAGTCGACCGGCCGCCCCGAGCTGACCGAGGCCGCGATCGTGGTCTCCGGCGGCCGCGGCGTCAACGGCGCCGAGAACTTCTCGATCATCGAGGCCCTGGCCGACTCGCTCGGCGCGGCCGTCGGCGCCTCCCGCGCCGCCGTGGACGCCGGCTGGTACCCGCACACCAACCAGGTCGGCCAGACCGGCAAGTCCGTCTCGCCGCAGCTGTACATCGCGGCGGGCATCTCCGGCGCCATCCAGCACCGCGCCGGCATGCAGACCTCGAAGACCATCGTGGCCGTCAACAAGGACGCCGAGGCCCCGATCTTCGACCTGGTCGACTACGGCGTGGTCGGCGACCTCTTCGAGGTCGTCCCGCAGCTGACCGACGAGGTCAAGACCCGCAAGGGCTGACCCCGCAGGCACCACCGTGCCGGGCCCCCGCACGCATCGCGTGCGGGGGCTCCGTCGTGTGCGGGCCGCTCTCCCGGCCGGCGCCGCGGGCCTGTTGACCCGCCGCCGGGCCGTCGATACCTTCGCCCGCACGGACGATCGGTTCCGTGGGGTGGGGGTGCCTTCCGGCGCAGGCCGGACAGGCTGCGCGGAGGGGTGTGCAATGGGACAGCACCGGACGGTCGCGACGACCTTCGCGAGCGCCGTGGGGGAGCGCATCGGCGCCTCCCTCGCGGGCGTCGACGCCGAGCTCGCGCGCCGCTACCCCGGCGACCCCGGCACCCGCCAGCCCGTCCACACCGTCTACGTCCCCGCCGACGTCTTCGCCGCCGACACCCTCCGCTTCTGGGGCGGCCGGGCGCTCGCCGCCCTCGACGAGCACGCGCCCGACGCGGCCTCCCTCGCCGCCGTCCTGGGCCTGCCCCAGGCCCTCGCGGGCCCCGTCCACGACCGCGTGCGCGCCAAGCTGCGCCGGGAGCCCGTGGAGGACCTCCGCATCGACTTCGAGGACGGCTACGGCCCGCGCCCCGACGACGAGGAGGACGCGGCGGCCGCCCGGGCGGCGCGGCTGGTGGCCGGGATGTACGAGGACGGCACCGCGGCGCCTTTCATGGGCATCCGCATGAAGTGCATGGAGGCCGCCGTCCGGGACCGCGGCATCCGCACCCTCGACATCTTCCTCACCGGCCTGATGGAGGCGGGCGGGCTGCCCGGAGGGCTGCTCCTGACCCTCCCCAAAGTCAGCTACGCCGAGCAGGTGGCCGCCATGGCCGAGCTCGCCGGGGAGTTCGAGAAGGCGCGCGGGCTCGAGCACGGCAGGATCCGCTTTGAGATACAGATAGAGACCACCCAGGCGATCCTGGGGGCCGACGGGCGCACCACCGTCGCCCGGATGATCGACGCGGCGGGCGGCCGCGCGACATCGCTGCACTACGGCACCTTCGACTACAGCGCCTCCTGCGGGGTCGGCGCCGCGCACCAGTCGCCCGACCATCCCGTGGCCGACCACGCAAAAGCCGTCATGCAGGTGGCCGCGGCGGGCACCGGCGTCCGCGTCTCCGACGGCTCGACCAACGTCCTGCCCGTGGGCCCCACCCCTCAGGTGCACGCCGCCTGGCGGCTCCACTACGGCCTGGTGCGCCGTTCGCTGACGCGCGCCTACTATCAGGGCTGGGACATGCACCCGGCCCATCTGCCCACCCGTTACGCCGCGGTGTACGCCTTCTACCGCGAGGGCCTGGAGAGCGCCGCCGCCCGCCTGGACGCCTACGTCAACCGCTGCGGCGGCGACGTCCTCGACGAGCCCGCCACGGCGCGGGCGCTCAGCGGCCATCTGCTGCGCGGCCTGGACTGCGGCGCCGTGGACGCGGCGGAGGTGACGGCCCTGACGGGCCTGGGCCGCGACGGCCTGGAGGAGCTCGCGGGGCGGGGCGGTCCGAACGTCCGCCCCGGTGGCTGAGGCTCCGTCAGCCCTCTGCGGGGGGCAGTTCGCCCGAGCCGCGGACGATCAGACGGGTCGGCAGCTCCACCCGCTGCGGCGGCTCCGCCACTCCGTCCAGCCTGCGGAAGAGCCGCTCGGCGGCGGTGCGGCCCAGCCGGGCGGCGTCCTGGGCGACGACGGTGACGCCGGGGGAGAGCAGGTCGGCCAGTTCGAGGTCGTCGAAGCCCACGAGGGCGACCGGGCGGGGCGACCGGGCCAGGACGCGCACGACCGTGGCCGTCACCCGGTTGTTGCCGGTGAAGAGCGCGGTCACCGGCTGGGGCCCGGAGAGCATCCGCTCCGCCTCGGCGCGCACGCGCTCGGGGGTCGTGGGCCCCAGGGACACCCAGGACTCGTCCACGGGCAGGCCGGCGGCGGCCATGGCGGCGCGGTAGCCGCGCAGCCGCTCGGTGGCGGTGTGGATGCGCGGGCGGTCACCGATGAAGCCGATGCGGCGGTGGCCGTGCGCGACGAGGTGGGCGACGCCCTCGCGGGCGCCGCCGAAGCTGTCGGAGAGCACGACGTCGGCCTCCGTCCGTCCGGCCGGCCGGTCGACGAAGACCGTGGCGATGCCCGCCGCGATCTCCGGTTCCAGGTAGCGGTGGTCGTCGCCGGCCGGGATGATGATCAGACCGTCGACCCGGCGGGCGCAGAAGGCCAGCGCGAGCTCCCGCTCGCGCTCCGGGTCCTCCGCGCTGGAGCCGTTGATGAGCAGGGCGCCGTGGGCGCGGGCGACCTCTTCCACGGCCCGGTTCAGGGGCGCGTAGAAGGGGTCGGCGAGGTCTTCGAGGACGAGCCCGATGGAGGCGGTGCGGCCCTTGCGCAGGATGCGGGCGCTGTCGTTGCGCCGGAAGCCCAGGGCCGTGATCGCGTCCTGCACGCGCCGCTCGGTGTCGGGAGTGACGCCCGGCTCCCCGTTCACCACCCGGGAGACGGTCTTCAGACCGACGCCGGCGCGGGCCGCCACGTCCTTCATCGTCGGGCGGGCGCCGTATCGGGAGGAGGGGCTGCGGGCGGGCTGGGCGCTGCTCGACACGGGTGCTCGTCCTTACAGGGGCCGGTGCGGGGTGACGTCGAGCATAGAGCCTAGACAACGTTGTCAGATCCGGAGAGACTGGCGTCCGCAGAGCCCGCACCCCTGCCCCACCAGGAGAGATCGTCCCCATGCGCACCGACTTCGCCGAGCTTGTCGCAGCCCTCGACATCGGCGGCACCAAGATCGCGGGTGCGCTGGTGGACGACCGCGGCCGGCTGCTGGCCCGCGCGCAGCGGCCGACCCCCGCGCGCGAGGACGGCGCCACCGTGATGGGCGCGGTGGCCGCGGTGCTGGAGGAACTCGGGCGCGCGGAGCAGTGGGGGCGCGTACGGGCCGTGGGCATCGGCAGTGCGGGGCCGGTGGACGCGTCCCGCGGGACCGTCAGCCCCGTCAACGTCCCCGGCTGGCGGGACTACCCCCTGGTCGCCGAGGTGGCGCGGCGGGCGGACGGCCTGCCGGTGGTGCTCGTCGGCGACGGCGTCGCGATGACCGCGGCCGAGCACTGGCAGGGCGCGGCCCGGGGGCGGGCGAACGCCCTGTGCATGGTGGTCTCCACCGGCGTCGGCGGCGGTCTGGTCCTGGGCGGGCGCCTGCACCCCGGCCCCACCGGGAACGCGGGCCACATCGGGCACATCAGCGTCGACCTCGACGGCGACCCCTGCCCCTGCGGCGCCCGCGGCTGCGTCGAACGCATCGCCAGCGGGCCCAACATCGCCCGCCGCGCGCTGGACGCCGGCTGGCTCCCGGGGCCGGACGGCGACCGGAGCGCGGCGGCCGTCGCCGCGGCGGCCCGGGCCGGGGACGCCGTCGCCCGCGCGTCCTTCGAACGGGCCGCCCGGGCGCTGGCCGCCGGCATCGCCGCGACCGCGACGCTGGTCGAGGTCGAAGTCGCCGTCATAGGCGGCGGCGTGGCGGGCGCGGGGGACGTCCTGTTCGCCCCGCTGCGCGCGCGCCTGCGCGACTACGCGACGCTGTCGTTCGCGGCGGGCATCGAGGTGCTGCCCGCCCAACTGGGCTCCGACGCGGGGCTGGTGGGGGCCGCGGCCGCGGCCGCGCAGCAACTGGGGCTGTGGACCGGGCGGGAGACCGGCCCGGCGTAGAACGCGCCGGACAGCGGCAGTAGACGCCGATGCCGTGATGGACGCAGCCGGAAGCCCCCGTGGGGGCCCGCCCCTTCCGGTGACCCAAGGACCCCCGGCACCGTGCCTTTCACGCGCGTTTCCGTGGCAAGGTGTTCCGGGCACTTCACAGGGGTCAACGGAGAAGGGGGAACCGTGATCGTCTGGCTGAACGGCGCGTTCAGTGCGGGGAAGACCAGTACGGCCAGGGAACTGACCGAGCTGATCCCGGACAGCACCCTCTACGACCCCGAGGTGATCGGCGGGGCGCTGAAGCACCTGCTGCCGCCCAAGAGACTGGGCGAGGTCGGCGACTACCAGGACCTGCCGGTCTGGCGGCGGCTGGTCGTCGACGCGGCGGCCGCCCTGCTCGCCGAGGTCGGCGGGGTGCTCGTCGTCCCCATGACCCTGCTGCGCCAGGAGTACCGGGACGAGATCTTCGGCGGGCTCGCCGCACGCCGCATACCCGTTCGGCACGTGCTGCTGGCTGTCGACGAAACGATCCTGCGCGCACGGATAGCAGGACGCGAGGAATTCGCGGACGACCCCGACCGCAGCGAGTCCGTCCGGCAGTGGGCGCTGGACCACATCGCCCCCTACCGCGAAGCGCTCCCCTGGCTCCGTACCGACGCCTACGCCGTCGAGACCGGCCACCTGACGCCGCGCGAGGCGGCCGAACGGGTCGCGGACGCCGTGCGCAGCGGCGCCGCGGGGGCGTGTGCCATCGTGCAGACCCCCGAGCCGACGGCCGAGACCCTCGCCGCCGGGGTGCTCCTCTTCGACGAGGAGGACCGCTTCCTGCTGGTCGACCCCACCTACAAGCCGGGCTGGGAGTTCCCCGGCGGCGTGGTCGAACCCGGCGAGGCGCCCGCCCGCGCCGGGATGCGCGAGGTGGCCGAGGAGATCGGCATCCAGCTCGCCGAGGTCCCCCGCCTGCTGGTCGTCGACTGGGAGCCGCCCAAGCCGCCCGGCTACGGCGGCCTGCGGTTCCTCTTCGACGGCGGGCGGCTGGCCGGGGCCGACGCCCGCCGGCTCCTGCTGCCCGGGGCCGAACTGCGCGGCTGGCGGTTCGTCACCGAGGGCGAGGCGGCCTCCCTGCTGCCGCCCGTGCGGCTGAGCAGGCTGCGCTGGGCACTGCGCGCCCGCGAGCAGGGACGCCCCCTCAACCTCGAAGCGGGGGTCCCCGTCGGGTGACCGTACGGGCTCCGGTGCGCGAGCCCCGGAGCCCGGATTCCGCCTCCCTGGGCTCTCCCGCGGGGTTCGCCTGCGTCGCGGCGGGAAGGAGCGCCCGTCGCAACGCAGGCGAACCACCGAGGGCAGGGCCCGGCGACCCGCCCGGACGGGCTAGCGCTTGCTGTCCGCGTAGTTGCCCAGGAACAGGGCCTCCGCCAGGGAGAGCCGCTCCAGCTCCTCCGGCGAGACGCTCTCGTTGACCGCGTGGATCTGCGCCTCGGGCTCGCTCAGCCCGATCAGCAGGATCTCCGCCTCCGGGTACAGCGCCGTGAGGGTGTTGCACAGCGGGATCGAGCCGCCCATGCCGGAGATCTGCATCTCCTGGCCCTCGTAGGCGACGCGCATGGCGTCGGCCATCGCCGCGTAGGCCGGGCTGCCGGTGTCCGCGCGGAACGCCTGCCCCTGGCCGATCTGCTCCACCGCGACGCGCGCGCCCCACGGGGCCGCCGCCTTCAGGTGCTCCTCCAGCAGCTTCGTCGCCGCGGCCGCGTCCGTGCCCGGCGGCACGCGCAGGCTGATCAGCGCCCGGGCGCCCGCGTGGACCGAGGGGGTCGCGCCGATGACGGGCGGGCAGTCGATGCCGAGGACGGTGACGGCCGGACGCGCCCACAGCCGGTCGGCGACGGTGCCCGAGCCGATCAGCCCCACGCCGTCGAGGACCTTGGCGTCCTTGCGGAAGTCCTCCTCCGGGTACTGCATGCCCTCCCAGCTCGCCGCCGCCTCGGCCTCCAGGCCGGTCACGGTCGTCGAGCCGTCCTCGGCGCGCAGCGAGTCCAGCACGCGGATCAGGGCCGCCAGGGCGTCGGGAGCGGCGCCGCCGAACTGGCCGGAGTGCAGGTTGCCCTCCAGGGTGTCCACCTTGACGCGCACGAGTGTCATGCCGCGCAGCGTCGCGGTGGCCGTGGGCAGGCCCACGCGGAAGTTGCCGGCGTCGCCGATGACGATGCTGTCGGCGGCCAGCAGCTCCGGGTGCGCCGTCGCGTAGCGCTCCAGACCGCCGGTGCCCTGCTCCTCCGAGCCCTCGACGATCATCTTCACGCTGACCGGGACGCCGCCGTTCTCCTTGAGCGCGCGCAGGGCGGTCAGGTGCAGGATCACCCCGCCCTTGCAGTCGGCCGCGCCGCGCCCGTACCAGCGCCCGTCGCGTTCGGTCAGCTCGAAGGGGGGAGAGAGCCAGGCGGCCTCGTCCAGCGGCGGCTGCACGTCGTAGTGCGCGTAGAGCAGCACGGTGGGGGCGCCCGCCGGGCCGGGCAGGAAGCCGTAGACGGACTGGGTGCCGTCGGGGGTGTCGAGCAGGGCGACGTCCTCGAAGCCCTCGGCGCGCAGGGCGTCGGCCACCCAGCCCGCCGCCGCCTCGCACTCGCTCTTGGGGAACTGCGCCTCGTCCGCCACCGACCGGAACGCCACCAGCTCGGCCAGTTCGGTCCTGGCACGGGACTGCAGCGAGGCAACGGTCGCCGCCAGGGCGGCCGGAGCCGGCCGGTGCTGGTGGTTCGGGGACGCTTCCATGGAACGCTCCTTGTGGACGCGGCGTTGTATCCGTACGTATGGGCGATTGTGCCGTTCGATCCTCCCACGCCCGCCGCCCGGTGCGCCCACGGCCTTCCCGTGGCGGCACCGCGAGGGGCTGGCCGTAGGATGCGGGCGGTAGCCGTAGCCGGTGATCGAGCGGGAGTAGAAGCACAGGTGAGCAGCGACAACGCAGCCGAGGGCACGGAGCGGGACGCGGGCGGGGAGCGGGAGCCGGTGTGGGACGTCGTGGTGGTGGGCGCCGGGCCCGCCGGGGCCTCCGCCGCCCACGCCGCCGCCTCCGCGGGCCGCCGGGTCCTGCTCCTGGAGAAGGCCGAGCTGCCGCGCTACAAGACGTGCGGCGGCGGCATCATCGGCCCCTCGCGGGACGCCCTGCCGCCCGGCTTCGAACTTCCCCTGCGCGACCGCGTCCACGCCGTCACCTTCTCCCTCAACGGGAAGCTGACGCGCACGCGCCGCTCCAAGCGGACGCTCTTCGGCCTCATCAACCGGCCCGAGTTCGACGCCGCCCTGGTCGAGGCCGCCAAGGACGCCGGCGCGGAGGTGCGCACGGGCGTGACCGTCTCGCGCGTCGAGCAGCACGGCCCGGCGGTGCCCGACCGGCGCACCGTCGCCGTGGTCCTCGCGAGCGGCGAGACCGTCCTCGCCCGCGCGGTCGTCGGGGCCGACGGGAGCGCCGGGCGCATAGGAGCGCACGTGGGAGTGAAGCTCGCCCAGGTCGACCTCGGCCTGGAGGCCGAGATCCCCGTGCCCCCGACGGTCGCGGAGGACTGGGCCGGGCGCGTGCTCCTCGACTGGGGCCCGATCCCCGGCAGTTACGGCTGGGTCTTCCCCAAGGGCGACACCCTCACCGTCGGTGTGATCGCGGCCCGCGGCGACGGCTCCGCCACCAAGCGGTACCTGGAGGACTTCATCGCCCGCCTCGGCCTCGCGGGCTTCGAGCCGAGCATCTCCTCCGGTCACCTCACCCGCTGCCGCTCGGACGACTCCCCGCTCTCGCGCGGCCGCGTCATCGTCTGCGGCGACGCCGCGGGCCTGCTGGAGCCGTGGACGCGCGAGGGCATCTCCTTCGCCCTGCGCTCGGGCCGGCTCGCGGGGGAGTGGGCGGTCCGCATCGGCGAGGCGCAGGACGCGGTCGACGCCCGGCGCCAGGCCCTCAACTACGCCTTCGCCATCAAGGCCGGGCTGGGCGTGGAGATGGGAGTGGGCCGCCGCATGCTCGCCTTCTTCGAGCGCCGCCCCGGCCTGATGCACGCCGCGATCACCGGCTTCCGCCCGGCGTGGCACGCCTTCACCAGGATCACCCGCGGCCAGACCACGCTCGCGGAGATCGTCCGCACGCACCCGGTGGCCCGCCGCGAGCGGTGCCCGGGCGCAACCCGCACCCGCCACGGCGAGCTGCCGGCGGCGCCGGGCCGGTCCGAGGGGTTTGTCCGGCACTGCCGGACTTCGCCGCCGCGGGTTGATCGCCGTTGCGGCGGGAGGGCGTGTGGCCTCGGCGCCGTGCGGCGTTCGCCGCGGACCGGCCGGAGGGCCGGGGGTGCGCGGGCGGTTTCCGGCGTGATCGCCATCCGCCGCGGTGGCGATCATCCCCCGGGCGACTGCCCGGCGGCGCCGGACCGGCCCGATGGGTTCGTAGGGCACCGCCGGACTCTGCCGCCGCGGGTTGATCGTCGTTGCGGCGGAGGGTGGCGCGTTGCCCCCAGTGCCGTGCGGCGTTTGCCGCGGAGCGTGGTGCGACAGGAGTTCTACTCCCGCCGGAGTAGACGCGCCCACCGCGTCCGGCCGACGCGGCGGGCGGCGGCCCCGGCTAGCTTTGCCCGTATGGGCAGCGAGAGACGGGCGCCGTGGGCGCGGGAGCGCGGCGCCGAGCCGTGGTGGGAGCGGTGGCTCGCTCGCCCGGCGGGCCGTCTGCCCTGGGCCTCCACCCTCGCCGTCGCCGGGCTCCAGCAGGTCGGCAGCCACTACGCCGCGCTCAACCAGCCCGACCGGGCCCCGCTCGACTCCTTCGCCCGGGTGCTGCTCGCGGCCGGCCCGGCCTTCCTGCTCCTGCGCCACCGCCACCCCTCCCTCGCCGTCTTCGGTACCTGCTTCGTCACCGCGCTCTACCTCGGCGGCGGCTACCCCTACGGCCCGGTGTTCGCCTCCGTCGCCGTCAGCTGCTTCACGGCGGTCGTCGCGGGGCGCCGCCGCGCCGTCTGGTGCGCCGTCGGCCTGCTGTGGGCCGGGCACCTCCTCATCGCCCACCTGCTCTACCCGTGGCTGCCGCCCGGCGGTGACGGGCCGGCCTCCTGGGGCGCGGAGTGGGCGCCCGCGGCGTGGGCCGTCGCCCTCGTCAGCGCGGCCGAGTTCGTGCGCGTACGGCGCGAGCAGTGGGCGCACGCCCGGGCCGAGCGCGCCGCGCAGGAGCGCCGCCGCGCCGACGAGGAGCGGCTGCGCATCGCGCGCGAGCTGCACGACGTCCTCGCGCACAGCATCTCCGTCATCAACGTCCAGGCCGGGGTGGGTCTCGCCCTCATCGACAGCCACCCGGAGCAGGCCAGGGCCGCGCTCACCACGATCAAGGCAGCCAGCAAGGAGGCGCTCGGCGAGGTCCGCCAGGTGCTCGACACCCTGCGCACTCCCGGCGACGCCCCCCGCTCCCCGGCCCCCGGGCTCGACCGGCTGCAGGAGCTGACCCGGCAGGCCGCCGCGGCCGGACTCCACGTGCAGGTCACGGCCGAGGGTCCGCGGACGGCCCTGCCGCCGGGAGCCGATCTCGCGGCCTTCCGCATCGTCCAGGAAGCCCTCACCAACATCGTCCGGCACTCCGGCTCCCGCACGGCCGAGGTCCGGCTGCGCTACGGGCCCGACGCCCTCGAAGTGACCGTCGACGACGAGGGACCCGCCCTCGCGGGCACGGACACGGACACGGGCACGAGTACGAGGACGAGCACGAGCACGAGGACGGGCAGGGGTACGGTCACGGGCGGCGGGAACGGCCTGGTCGGCATGCGCGAGCGGGCCGCGGCCCTGGGCGGCACCGCGGAGGCGGGCCCCCGCCCGGAGGGTGGATTCCGCGTACGGGCCCGGCTGCCCTTCACCTCTTCGCGCAAGGAGACGTCGTGACCGAGATCCGCGTGCTGCTCGCGGACGACCAACTGCTCGTCCGCGCGGGCTTTCGCGCACTGCTGGACGCCCAGCCCGACATCGCCGTCGTCGGCGAGGCCGCCGACGGCGAGCAGGCCCTCGCCCTCGTGCGCGACCTGCGCCCGGACATCGTCCTCATGGACATCCGGATGCCGGTCCTCGACGGCCTCGTCGCGACCCGGCGGATCACCGCGGACCCGGCCCTGGCCGACGTGAAGGTCATCATGCTCACCACCTTCGAACTGGACGAGTACGTCTTCGAAGCCATCCGGTCCGGCGCCTCGGGCTTCCTGGTCAAGGACACCGAGCCGGAGGAACTGCTGCGTGCGGTACGGGCCGTGGTGCACGGCGACGCCCTGCTCTCGCCGGGCGTGACCCGGCGCCTGATCGCCGAATTCGCGGCGCGGTCCAAGGAGCCCGCCGAGGCGCCGGGCCTCGCGGAGCTCACGGACCGCGAACGCGAGGTGATGACGCTGGTCGGCATCGGCCTGTCCAACGAGGAGATCGCGCGCAGGCTCGTCGTCAGCCCTCTGACCGCCAAGACCCACGTCAGCCGCGCCATGGTCAAGCTGGGCGCCCGCGACCGGGCCCAGCTCGTCGTCCTCGCCTACGAGAGCGGGCTCGTCCGGCCCGGCTGGCTGGGCTGAAACAGCGGCCCCGTCAGAACAGGGCCTGCGGACCGGCGGTCCCGGACGGCGGCCGCACCCGCACCTCCGCCGTGGTCGCCGCCCCGGGGGCGGCTGCGGTGAGCGCCCACCCGGCCAGCTGCCGTCCGTCCACCAGCAGTTGCCTGCCGTCGGCCGCGTCCAGATACAGGTCGGGCCCCGCCACCGCGGCGACGCCGCCCGATATCGTGCGCCCGGGCGCGAGCACGACCGTTCCGCAGTCCGGCCGCAGCCGGCCGAGGTGGAAGGCCGCGTCGTGGTGCACCGGGGCGAAGGGCAGCACGGTCAGCGATTCCGGCAGCGTGCCCAGCCCGCACGCCTGCGCGTGCAGGGCGGCCAGCTCGGCCGTCCGCAGCTCCTGGGCGGGCGCCGGGCAGCGGGCGGCCCGCTTGGCGGCGTAGGGGATGCGGTCGGGAACGGACAGCGCCGCGCCGAGCACCGCCTCGGCGCGCCGGGCGGCCATCAGCGGCCCGCGCCCCAGCAGCGCGTAGGACAGCGCGCCCTGTTCGAGCAGGCGCACTCCCTCGCGCTCGGCCGCGGTGATGCCGACCTTGACCGCTCCGGGCACCGACCACGCCAGGTACACGTCGTACGGGCGGGGGTCGTCCAGAGCGGTGTCGGCCGCCACCGAGTGCGAACGGTCCAGCCGCGCGCACTCCGCGCACTGCGCCGAGACCGCGCCCGCCGTCACCTCCGCGCCCGTCGGGCAGGGCGTGCGCCGGCCGGCCCTGCGGACGCCGACGCACCGCCGTGCGGCACCGGTGGTGAAGGCGATCGGACGCCCCGCGGGCAGCGGAGTGCTGCGCTCGCCGTGCAGGGAGTGCAGCCAGGCCAGCGACGGCCCGGCCGCCTCCCAGCGCACCCCGCCGCACCGCCATTCCCCCTGCTCGGTGCTCATGGCCCACCCCTTTCGTCCATGCCCTTCGGATTGTGTCAGCCCCCACTGACAACGCGTCGCCCACCGGCGGGCGGACCGCCTGGGGGAGCCACGCCGCAACAGCGAGCCCGGCCGTATCGGCGAACCCCGGCCGTACCGGCGAACCCCGGTCGTGTCAGTGGGCCCCGGCCACCGTGCGGCGGGTCGCGTAAGCGATCACTGCGGCGACGGCTGCGAGGACCGCGACGGTGGTGAGCGCCGTGGGCAGGGACGACCCGTCGGCGACGAGGCCGATGACCGGCGGCCCGAGCAGCATGCCGCCGTAGCCGAAGGTGGAGGCCGCGGCCACGCCGGACGGGCCGCCCAGCTCCCCGGCCCGTCCGACCGCGACGGGGAAGATGTTGGCCAGCCCCAGGCCCGTGACCGCGAACCCGGCGAGGGCGGCCCAGACCGAGGGAGCCAGCGACCCGAGCAGCATGCCGGCGGCGGCCGCGGCCCCGCCCGCGACGAGCGTCGTGGTCTGGCCGAGGCGTTCGAGCAGCACGGTGCCGCTCAGCCGGCCCAGGGTCATGGCGAGCGCGAAGGCGGAGTAGCCGGCGGCCGCGACGCCCGCGCGGGCCCCGAGGTCCTGCTGCAGGTGCAGCGCTCCCCAGTCCGCGAGCGCCCCCTCGCCGTAGGCCGTGCACAGGGCGATCACGCCGAAGAGGGCGACCGTCCGCCGTCCTCGTCCGCCGGAGGTGCCGTCCGGCGCCGAAGCGGGCCGGGCGCGTTCGGTCCGGGGCGCCGGGTGCGCGAGGAGCATGCGTCCGGCGACCGCGGTGACGGCCAGCCCGATCAGGGTCAGGAGCAGCAGGTGGCGGGTGGGGGAGAGCTGCCCGGCGACGAGGCCGCCCAGCCCTGCGCCCAGCATCCCGCCGAGGCTGAACGCGGCGTGGAAGGTCGGCATCACGGGCCTGCGGAGCGCGGCGACGAGATCGACGGCGGCGCTGTTCATGGCGACGTTGATGCCGCCGTAGGCGGCACCGAAGACGAGCAGGACCAGACCGAGGGCGAGCGCCGAGTGCGTCAGGGGCGGCAGGGCGATCCCCGCGGACATCAGCACGGCGGCGGCGACGGTGACCGGGTGGCTCCCGAAGCGGCGGCACATGCGTCCGGTCAGCACCATGGTGGCCACCGCGCCCGCCGACACGCCGAGGAGCGCGAGGCCGAGGGCGCCCGCGGACGCCCCGGTCTGCTCCTTGATCGCGGGGATGCGGACCACCCAGCCGGCGAAGAGGAAGCCGTCGAGGGCGAAGAAGAGGGTGATGGCGATGCGGAGGCGGCGGAGGGCGGGCGCGGCCGGAGCCGGCCGCTGTTCGCCCCGAAGGGCCGTCCGTATTTTGTTTAGCGTCGGCACAAAGTCAGAATAGGGGGGTGACCCAGACTCGGACAACACGTTTGGAGCGGGGCCGCGGCGCCCTCGGCCCGGCCTTGGAGCTCGTACACACCGGCCGCGCCCCCACGCGCGCGGTGCTCACCGCCGAACTCGGGGTGACGCGTGCGACCGCCGGTGCCGTCGCCGCCGAGCTGGAGGCCCTCGGACTGATCACCGTCGACGCCCGGCCCGCGGCGGCGGCCGGATCCCAGGGCCGCCCCTCGCACCGGCTGTCCGTCGCGCCCGGCGGGCCGGTGGTGCTCGCCGCACAGATCCACGCCGACGGCTTCCGCGCCGCCCTCGTCGGCCTCGGTGGCCGGATGGTCGCCACCGCGCCGGGCTGCATGACCGTCCCCGCCGACCCGTCGCACATCATCGACGCCGTGGTCGAGGCCGGCGCCGGCCTGCTGCGCGAGACCGGCCGCCGCTGCCTGGGCGCGGGCCTCGCCGTCCCCTCGGCCGTCGCCGAGCCGGAAGGCACCGCCCTCAACCCGCTCCACCTTTCCTGGCCGGCCGGCGCCCCGGTCCGCGAGCTGTTCACCGACGCCCTGGCCAAGGCGGGGATCCCCGGCCCGGGCGGCGCCACCGCCACCGGCTCCACCGGCAACGACGTCAACCTCGCCGCGCTCGCCGAACACCGGCACGGCGCCGGCTGCGGCTCCCGGCACCTGCTGTGCGTTGCCACGGGCCACCGCGGCGTCGGCGGGGCGCTCGTCCTCGACGGCCGCCTGCACAGCGGCAGTTCGGGCCTCGCCCTGGAGGTCGGCCATCTCACCGTCAACCCCGCGGGCCTGCCCTGCCACTGCGGCAGCCGCGGCTGCCTGGACGTCGAGACGGACCCGCTCGCCTTCCTCACCGCGGCCGGCCGCACCCCCGGCCCCGAGGTCTCCCTCCTGCAGCAGGCCCGCGACCTGCTCCGCACGGAGTACGACGACCCGTCCGTGCGCACCGCCGCCGAGCTGATCGTCGACCGTCTCGGCCTCGGCCTCGCGGGCCTCGTCAACATCCTCAACCCCGACCGCATCATCCTCGGCGGACTCCACCGCGCCCTGCTGGACGCCGATCCCGAGCGGCTGCGCGCCGTCGTCGCCGACCGCAGCCTGTGGGGCCGCAGCGGCAGCGTGCCGATCCTGCCCTGCACCCTCGACTACAACAGCCTCATCGGCGCGGCCGAAGCCGCCTGGCAGCCCGTCCTCGACGACCCGCTGGCGGCCCTCGGCTGACGGCTGCTGCGGGCGGCCACGCGTGCGCGCGCGTGGCCGCCCGCAGCAAGCGGGGCCACGTCCGACGCCCCGGAGTACGCGCACCACCCCTGCGTACTCCCCGCGCGGCAGCCGTACGGCAGCCGCCCGTACGACGACCCGGGGGCCCCGCGACGGCGAGGCTCGGTGGTGAGCGGCGAACCCGTCGCCGGCATCCGCCACCACCGAGGAGCCACCTCTCATGAACACCCTCGCCCACGCCCTGGCCGACGGCGGCCCGGGCCCTTGGATCCTCTTCTTCCCCCTCGTCTGGGCCGCCGTGGTCATCGGCGTCGTCACCGTCCTGCGCCGCACCGTGTGGCGTGGCGGACGCGCTCCCTGGCACCAGCGCCCGGCACGCTCCGAGCACTCGCCGCTGACCGTCCTCGGCCGCCGCTTCGCCGCCGGGGAGATCGACGAGGACGAGTACTGGCGGCGCGTGTCCGTCCTCGAGGAGCACTTCGGCACGCCCGGCAAGCGCGGTGCGGCATGAGCACCCCGCACCGCACGCCCGCCGTACGGGCCCCCGCCGCGCGCGTGGTCGACGCCGTCAAGGTCTATGGCGGCACCACGCGCGGCGCCCCCACCGCCGTCACCGCCCTCGACGGAGTGAGCGTCGAATTCCCCGCCGGCCGCTTCACCGCCGTCATGGGCCCCTCCGGCTCCGGGAAATCGACCCTCATGCACTGTGCCGCGGGGCTCGACACCCTCACCTCCGGCTCGGCGTACATCGGTGACACCGAGCTGAGCGGGCTGGACGACCGTCGTCTGACGCTGCTGCGCCGCGAGCGGATCGGCTTCGTCTTCCAGGCCTTCAACCTCGTGCCGACCCTCACCGTCGCCGAGAACATCGCGCTGCCGCGCGACCTCGCGGGCAGGCGCGGCGACCGCGGCGACGACGAGTGGACCGACGCCCTCATCGACGTCGTCGGCCTCCGCGACCGGCTGCACCACCGGCCCGGCGAACTCTCCGGAGGCCAGCAGCAGCGCGTCGCCGTCGCCCGCGCCCTCGCAGGCCGCCCCGACGTCGTTTTCGCCGACGAGCCGACCGGCAACCTCGACTCCCGCTCCGGCGAGGAGGTGCTGAACCTGCTCGGCCGCGCCGTGCGCACCATGGGCCGTACGGTCGTCATGGTCACCCACGACCCGGCCGCCGCCGCGCACGCCGACGACGTCGTCTTCCTCGCCGACGGGCGCCTCGTAGGCCACTTGAGCGACCCCACGGCGGACAGCGTCCTCGACCGGCTCAAGAGCCTCGACCGGCGGGGAGCCCCCGGCCGCGCGGAGGTGCCGTCATGAGCACCGGCACCGCACCGGCGCGCCTGAAGGGCCTCGCCGCCGCCCTGCGCCTCGGCGCCGCCTCCCTGCGCACGCACAAGAGGCGCTTCGCGGGTACGTTCTTCGCGGCCCTGCTCGGCGTGGGCTTCCTCAGCGGAACCCTCGTCATGGGCGACACCCTGCGCGGCTCCTTCACGACCCTCTTCGCCGACGCGGCGGCCGGCACGGACGCCGTGGTGCGCAGCGCCGACGTCATCACCACGCCCGACGCCGGCCAGGGCACCCGCCGCACCGTGCCCGCCGGCCTCGCGTCGTCCCTGGCGAAGGTCCCCGGCGTCGCCGCCGCCGTGCCCGAGATCCAGGGCGCCGGGCAGCTCGTCGGACGCGACGGCGAGCCCGTGGGCGGACAGGGCCCGCCCACCCTGGCGGGCAACTGGATCGACGACCCGCAGCTCAACCCCTACCGGCTCGCCGCCGGACGCGCCCCCGCCGCCCCGGGGGAGGCGGTCGTCAACCGCGGCGCCGCCGAGGAGGGGGGCCTGCGGATCGGCGACCGCACCGTCCTGCGCACCCCCGACCCGCTGACGGTCACGGTCGTGGGCATCGCGACGGCGGGCGGCGAGGACGGCCTCGGACGGACCACGTACACCGGCCTGACCCGGGCCGACGCGGAGAGGTACCTGACCCCGCAGCCGGGCCGGGCCACCGCGGTCCGCGTCCGCGCGGCCGCGGGCGTCGACGGGCATCAGCTCGTCGAGCGTCTGAAGCCCGTCCTCCCCGCGGGAGTCGAGGCCGTCACCGGACAGGAGTGGGCCGACGAGAGCAGGGACACCATCTCCGGAGGCTTCCTGTCGCTGTTCACGACCCTGCTCCTGGTGTTCGCCGGAATCGCCCTGCTGGTGGCCACCTTCAGCATCCACAACACCTTCGCCGTCGTCGTCGCCCAGCGCACCCGCGACAACGCGCTCCTGCGGGCGATCGGCGCCTCGCGCGGGCAGCTCCTGGCCGCCACCCTGGCCGAGGCCGCCGCCGTGGGAGCCGCCGCCTCGGCGGCCGGGCTCGTGGGCGGCATCGGCATCGCCGCCGGGCTCCAGGCGCTCTTCCCCGCCGTCGGGTTCCCCTTCCCGCAGGGCAGCCTGGTGATCGACGGGCTCTCCCTGCTGTTGCCGCCCGCCGTCGGCCTGCTGGTCTGCCTCGGCTCGGCACTGCTGCCCGCCGTACGGGCCGGGCGGACGGCACCCCTGGCCGCACTCCGCGAGGCGGCCGTCGACGACTCCGCGGCCTCCCGCGCCCGCGCCCTCGCAGGCACGGGCCTGCTCCTCGCCGGAGTCGCCCTGACCGCGGCCGGCGCCGCGGGAACACCCTCCGTCCTGGTCACCGGGGCCGGTGCCCTGCTGGTCCTCGCGGCGTTCGTGGCCCTCGGGCCCGTCGTCTCGTCCTTCGCGGTCCGCGCACTGGGCGGTCCGCTCGTCCGGCTGCGCGGACTCACCGGCTCGCTCGCGCGCCGCAACGCCCTGCGCAGCCCCCGGCGCACCGCGGCCACGGCCATGGCCCTCGTGCTCGGCGTCGCCGTCGTCACGCTCTTCACCGTCTTCACCGCCTCGTTGAAGGCGACGACGGACCGGGCGACCGGCCGCGCCTTCGCCGGGGACGTCGCCGTCAGCGCCCCGGCGCTGGGTGCGGGCGGCAGCGGGCTCAGCCCGCTGCTCGCACCCGCCCTCGCCCGCCTGCCCGAGGTGAGCACCGCACTGGGCCTGGGCAAGGGCGTCGCCGTCGTGGACGGCGGCGGCCGGCAGGTCACGGTCGCCGACCCCCCCGCCCTCACCGCCGTGTTCGACCTCGGGGCGGTCGACGGAGCGCCGGGTGCCCTCGGCACCGACGGCCTCGCGGTCTCGCGGGACGAGGCGGACAAGCGCGGCTGGACGGTGGGCAGCACCACCGAAGTCGCCTTCGTGGACGGACACAAGCAGCGCTTCACCGTCCGGGCCGTCTACGGAGAGCGGAGCCTGGTGGGCGACTACGTCCTCTCCCGCGAGGCGTGGAGCCCGCACCGGGGCCGGGACGCCGACCGGGTCGTCGCCGTCGCGTTCAACAAGGGCGTCTCCACCGCTGCCGGCAAGGCCGCCGTGGAGAAGGCGTCCGCCGCGTACGGCAGTCCGGAGGTCCAGACCCGCGCGGAGTACGCGGCCTCCTCGGCGAAGACGGTCGACACGATGCTCACTCTCGTCTACGCCCTGCTGGCCCTGGCGGTGGTCATCGCCCTGCTCGGCATCGCCAACACCCTGACCCTCGCGGTCCGCGAACGCACCCGCGAGCTGGGCCTGCTGCGGGCGGTGGGGCAGACCCGCGGGCAACTGCGCGCGATGGTCCGCTGGGAGTCGGTGCTGGTCGCCGCGTTCGGCACGGCCGGCGGTCTGGTGCTCGGCGGCTTCCTCGGATGGGCCCTCGTGCGGGCCACGGGGACCGCGGCCTTCTCGGTGCCGGTGCCGCGTCTGGCGGTGGTCGCCCTGGCGGGGTCGGCCGCCGGCGCGCTGGCGGGGCTGCGGCCCGCCCGGCGGGCGGCGCGCCTGGACGTGCTGCGCGCCGTCGCGGCGGAGTGAGCGCCGCGCACCCGTCCGGGTGGGGACCCCCGTCCGGTCAGCCGGGAACGGCGGAGCGGACGGGGGAGCGGTCGAGCACCGCGGCCGGCCGGCGGGCGGCGGCGGGCTCCTCGAACGTGGACTTCTCGAACGCGGGCTCCTCCAGCGGCGGGAGGGCCGGGACGGGCTGTTCGAACGTGACGGTGGTGCGGTCGTCCCGGGTCTGCCGGGCGGCGGCCGCCGGCTCGGGGACGGGCAGCGAGAACCAGACGACCTTGCCACCGTCGTGGCGTTCCTGCACGCCCCAGCTGTCGCTGACGGCCGCGATCAGGGCGAGACCGCGGCCGTGGGTGCTGCCCGCGTCCGCGTCCGCGACGCGGGGCAGCCGCGGATCGTGGTCGCGGACCGAGACGGTGAGCCGGTCCAGTACGAGGTCGATCTCGACCGTGCAGCGCTTGTCGGGTTCGGCGTGCTGGTGCACGTTGGTCAGGAGCTCGGTGACGCAGAGCGCCGCGGGGTCGATGAGCGGATCGAGATTCCAGTACCGCAATTGCGCAGATACGATTCTGCGGACCTGGCCGATCCGCGGTGGAAGAGCCTGTAGCTCTACGGTGCAGTGCTTGTTCGGTCGGCTGATCACGGCTGCGACTCCCTGGAAGAAGTAGGGCTAGCCTGATGCAGAAGGGCGTTCTGGCACGCGCTGGGGCCGGGCCGGCGGAGACGGCTGCCGAGCCGGGCGGCGGCTGATGTCCAGAGCGTAGCCGCCGGTGAACCCTCAGTGATGCTGGTACGAATCAAGGGTCGACTCCCACAGCCGGAAGTGCAACTCCTGCACCCTCAGCCCCTGGCGTCACCGTGGCGCCCGGAGCGGACGGCCTCCAGGAACCGCCGGACGGCGGCCTCCCCCGACGCCTCGTCCGGTGCGCCCCCTGGCACGTCGTCCGAACGGCCCAGAGTGAGCAGGTAGCGCGTGCCGTTGACGGTCGCCCGGGCGCGGTCCCGGCCGGAGAACCACGGCTTGCTCGCGTGGACCGACCCCAGGGGGGCGCTGTCGATCTCCCGGCCGTAGCTGGTGAGCAGCTCCAGCCTGCCGTCCCTGATCTTGACCTGGCCCGCCCGGGTGAGCGAGCGAAGGGATCGCTCGATCCGCACCCCGGTCGCAGTGAACTCCGGCTCCGCCACGCCAACCGCCTCCCCGGCCGATTCGTGTGCCTCGTGCGCAGTCTGCCCGTGAGGCGGCCCACGCACCAGTGCCCATTTATGATCGAAAGGTCCGAGTGCTCCGCATGAGCCCGGATGGAACGGGAGGAGCGGCGTGAACGGCACCGTGCACCCGGGGGCTTCGGACGGGGCGGACCCGGGCCCGTCCCCCTCCGCAGCAGGCACCGCTCCCACCCCCGCCCCCACCCTCGACGTCGACCGCAGCGATCCGGCCTACCGCGCCTGGCTCGCGGACGCCGTCCGCAAGGTGCAGGCCGACGCGAACCGTTCGGCCGACACCCACCTGCTGCGCTTCCCCCTGCCCGAGGAGTGGGGCATCGACCTCTATCTGAAGGACGAGTCCACCCACCCCACGGGAAGCCTCAAGCACCGCCTCGCCCGCTCGCTCTTCCTGCACGGGCTCTGCAACGGCTGGATCCGCCCCGAAGCCCCCGTCGTCGAGGCGTCCAGCGGCTCGTCAGCGGTCTCGGAAGCCTATTTCGCGAGCCTGATCGGCGTGCCGTTCGTGGCCGTCATGCCGCGCACCACCAGCCGGGAGAAGGCCCGGCTCATCGAGTTCCACGGTGGCCGGTGCCACTACGTGGACGATCCCCGCACGATGTACGCGGAGGCCGCCCTGCTCGCCGAGCGCTCCGGCGGCCACTACATGGACCAGTTCACCTACGCCGAACGGGCCACGGACTGGCGCGGCAACAACAACATCGCGGAATCGGTCTACAGCCAGCTGCGCCGCGAACGCCACCCCGTGCCCGCCTGGATCGTCGCCACCGCGGGCACCGGCGGCACCTCCGCCACCATCGCCCGCTACGTGCGCTACATGCAGTACGACACCCGCATCTGCGTCGCCGACCCCGAGTACTCCTGCTTCTTCGACGGCTGGCGGAACCACGACCCGGCGGCGACCGGCGAGCGCGGCTCGCGCATCGAAGGCATCGGCCGGCCGCGCATGGAACCCAGCTTCATGCCGGGCGTGATCGACCGGATGATGAAGGTCCCGGACGCCGCGAGCATCGCCGCCCTCCGCGCCCTGGAGCAGGCCATCGGCCGCAGGGCGGGCGGCTCCACCGGCACCGGGCTGTGGAGCGCCCTCAAGATCGTCGCCGAGATGGCCGGCAACGGCTCCCGGGGCAGCGTCGTCACCCTCCTGTGCGACCCCGGCGAGCGCTACCTCGACACCTACTACTCCGACGCATGGCTCGCCGAACAGGGCCTGGACACCGGGCCGTACGCCGCTGCCATCGACACGTTCCTGGCCACGGGACACTGGCCGGACTGACACCGCCCGCCGCCCGTCACCGGTCGCCCCGCTGCCCGCTGCCCGCTGCCCGTCACCGTGCCGGGCGCCCGCGATCAGCGCGTGCTGCCCCGCATCGCCGCCAGGCGCCGGTCGAGCGTCAGCACCGCGTCGCGGAAGGCGTGCCGGAGCCCCGGCCGCGCCAGCGCCACCATCAGGCGGACCGCAGCGGGAGCGTCCAGCGCCACCGTCCACCGCACGACCGTGCCCGACCCCGAGGGCAGCAACTGCCACTCCTCCACTATCGCCCGCACCCCCGGCACGTTCGTCACGTCGACGCGGTACGCGTACCGGTGCGAGGGCTCGGCCGCCATCACCGTCTCCATGAAGCGGGCCCCGCCCATCAGGTGCACTTCCCGGCCCTCGCGTCCGGCCGTCTGCACCGGCCGCGCCAGCGTCACCGCGCGGAACCAGCGCGTCCAGCCCGGCACGTCCAGTGCGAGGGCCCGGAAGACCTCCTCCGGCGCGGCCGCCGTGCGGCAGGCGAAGGCCACCCGCAGCGGTGCGTTCGCGACGAAGTCCAGCCCCACCGGGCGCAGTCGGTACACCATCGAGACAACCCCCAAGGGTCGGCGGCCTGCCGGGTGCGGATACCTTAGCCCCGCGCGCCGTCGCATGTCGTGGAGTCCCCGGAAGCGTCCGCCACCACGAGCTCCGGCAACCGCTCGCCGATCTCCCGCCGCACGCTCTCCGGCAGCCCCGCGTCCGTGACGAGCGCGTCCACCTCCTCCAGCGTCGCGAACGAACTGAGCCCCACCGTCCCCCACTTGGTGTGGTCCGCGAGCACCACCACGCGCCGCGCCGAGCGCACGAAGTGCCGGTTGGTCTCCGCCTCCGCCAGGTTCGGCGTCGACAGGCCCGCCTCCGCGGAGATGCCGTGCACCCCGATGAACAGCACGTCGAAGTGCAGGGAGCGGATCGCCGCGTCCGCCACGGGCCCCACCAACGTGTCCGAAGGCGTGCGCACACCGCCCGTCAGCACCACCGTCGCCGCCCCCGGCCGAGCCGACGGGCCCGCGGCCGTCACCGGCCGCTGCGCGCTGTGAAAGACGTCGGCCGACCGCACCGAATTCGTCACCACCGTCAGATCCGGTACGTCCACGAGCCGTTGGGCCAGCGCGAACACCGTCGTCCCGCCCGCCAGCGCTATCGCACTGCCCGGCGGCGCCATCCGCGCCGCCGCCCGCGCGATGTCCTCCTTGGCGGCCAGCTCCAGCGCCGACTTCGCCTCGAACCCCGGCTCGTGCGTCGTCGCCTCCGCGACCGGCACCGCACCGCCGTGCACCTTCTCCACCACGCCCAGCCGGGCCAGGGCGTCCAGGTCGCGGCGGACCGTCATGTCCGAGACGTGGAGCCTGCGCGTCAGTTCGTTGACCCGCACCCCACCGCGCCTCCTGACCTCGTCGAGGATCAGCGCACGCCGCTGCTCCGCCAGGAGATTCTGGTTGTCGCTCACCCGGCCCGTCCTTTCCGGTCAGCCACCGGCAGTTGTGCGCGCTCATCCTCCCACGCGACGTGCGGCGGCGATCGTCTCCGTTCGGTCGGATCACGATTGGGCCTCGCCCCCCGGTTGCGGCCGATTGTCAGTGCCTACCGGCACCATGCTGGTGGAGCGAAACCACACCGGGATCGGGGGATGCGGTGGCACCGGAGGACCGAGCGAAGTCGGAGCAGGCACGAGCGCCCGGGCAGGAGCACGAGGAGGCCTCGCCGGCCAAGCCGCCGGGGCCGGCCCTGGAGTTGCTCGTGCACGGCGTCGGAGGCGCCACGCCGCAGGCCATGCTGGGCGATCCGCGCACCGAGCGCGTCACGGGGGACGGCATCGCCGGCATCCACCGCCGCGTCGCCGACCTCGACGCGGAGGACCATCCCGGCGGCCCCGGTGGCGACCCGGTCCGGGAGGCCTACGTCTGGTCCAACCTGACCTCCGGTGACGGCTCCCGCGCCCTGTGGCTGATGCTGCTCCCCTTCATGGTCATCAACCTGGCCCACTGGATGCGCCCCACCTCCGAGGGCCGTCGCCGCACCGTCCGGGCCTACGGCCTGCTGGTGCGGCTCGTCGCCCTCACCCTCACCGTGCTGCTCACCGCCGCGGCCTGCGAGGTGGCCCTCGACCTGACGGCCTGGCAGTGCGCGGGCACGCGCGCGTGCTCCTCCGGCAAGGCCTGGCTCGGTTTCATGTCGGCGGACCGGGGCGGCTGGTGGAGCCCGCCCGGCCGCAGGCTCGCCCTCGCCGCCGCCGTGCCCACGGCCCTGACCGGCCTGCTCTGGCTCCTCTCCCGCCGCACCTGGAGCGCCTACGAGGCCCAGGTGCCCGCCGGCGCCGGCGCCGGATCCGTCGAGGAAACGCGCGAGGCCGGCGGCCGCCGCACCGGCAGCCGCCCCGCCTTGTGCCTGCCCGGCTTCTGGTACGGGCGGCGCATCGTCGCCCGTCTGCGCGCGGCCCACACGGCCGCCGCCCTGCTCACCGTCGCCGCCTTCCTCGCCCAGGCCGCCTCCCGCCACGACCGCGCGCCCGGCGGCAGCGCCGTGCTCGACGCCTTGGGCTGGTCCCTCGTCGCCGCCCTGGCCGTCGCCGCCGTGTTCGTCGTCCACGCCGTCTGCCGCCGGGGCCGCAGCGAGGACGCCCCCGACGACGCCCTCGACCGGATCACCGTCACCGCCCTGCCCTTCACCGCGCTCGGCCTGCTCCTCCTCGCCGCCGCCTACTCCGCCTGGGACCGCCCCGGCTGGCAGTCCCACGGCATGCTCCCCGGCGACCGCGTCTTCGGCCTGATCGCCCTCGGCCAGGGCGCCCTCGTCCTCCTCCTCGCGCTCGCCGCCCGCCGCCTGCACCGCGCCGCCCCCGCCGAGCGGACGCCCCTGGGAGGCCTCGCGGGCCCCGCCGTGGCCACCCTCGCCTGCGCCCTCGGCGGCGTCATGACCGCAGGCGTCGCCCAGCGCGTCGCCGACTGGCTCGACGGCCCGGCCACCCCCGGCATGGGCGACGGCCCGATCGGCGGACCGCCCGCCCTGCTCACCTGGCAGGCGTCCGTCATCCCGCCGCTCCTCGCGGTCCTGCTCCTGCTCCTCCTCGTCCTCGCGGTGCGCACCTGGCACCTGCGCGAACGCCTGTGCCGCACGGTCCCCGACGGCTATCCCGGCGAGGGCCGCGACCGGGCGCGCACCCGCGCCATCGCCGGCACCGTCGCCCGCGCCCGCCTCACCGACGCCGCCCCGCGGGTCCTCGGCACGGTCGCCGTGCTCACGCTCCTCCTCGGCGGCGGCGCGGTCGCCGGTGCCTGGAGCACGCACGACGTGCCGGGGCGGGCCGCCGCCGGCACCGCCCGCATCGTGGAGGACGTCGCCCAGACCGCCCAGGCCCTCGGTTCCTGGTGCGTCGGCCTCGGCTTCGTCCTGCTGCTGACCTGGGGCCGGCGCGCCTACCGCGACCCCGCCGCCCGCCGCACCGTCGGCATCCTCTGGGACGTCGGCACCTTCTGGCCGCGCGCCGCCCACCCCTTCGCCCCGCCCTGCTACGCCGAGCGCGCCGTACCGGACCTCACCTGGCGGATGCGGACCTGGACCGAGCGCACCGGCGGCCGGCTCGTCATCTCCGGCCACTCCCAGGGCAGCGTCCTCGCCGCGGCCGCCGTCTGGCAGCTGCCCGCCGCCACCCGCGGCCGGGTCGCGCTGCTCACCTACGGATCGCCCCTGGAGCGGCTCTACGGGCGCTGGTTCCCCGCCTACTTCGGGCCCGTGAAGCTCGCCGCGCTGCACGACGACATCCACTGCTGGTGCAATCTGTGGCGGCGCACGGACCCCATCGGAGGCCCCGTCCGCCTGCCCGGCGACGCCCCGGCCGGCCCCGCCGTGGACCACGGCCCCCTCAAGGACCCCCTGGCGTACGGGCGTACGGCCGAGCACCCGCTGCCCGCGGCCATCCTCGGCCACTCCCACTACCAGTCCGACCCCGAGTTCGCCCGGATCAGAGCGGCCCTGCTGGCCCGGCTCGCCACGTGGATACCGGTGCCCCCTCAGGGCGGCGCGGGCAGGTCCTCGGCGTAGAGCAGGGTGAGGTCGTCGGTGCTCGGGTCGGTCAGCTGCGCCACCCGGCCCGCGTGCCGCTCGACCATCGCCTCGAACGTCTGCCGCGCGGTCCGGCCGTTGCCGAACGCCGGCCCCCTGGGGATGTCCGCGAAGTACTGCAGCAGGGCCTCGGACGCCCCGGCCCCGATCCGGTACTCGTGCTCGTCGGCCTGTTGCTGCACGATGCGCAGCAGCTCCTCGGGGGCGTAGTCGCCGAAGGTGATGGTGCGTGAGAAGCGGGAGGCGATCCCCGGGTTGACCGTGAGGAAGCGCTGCATCTCGTCGGTGTAGCCGGCCACGATCACCACGACCTCGTCGCGGTGGTCCTCCATCAGCTTCACCAGCGTGTCGATGGCCTCCCGGCCGAAGTCCCGCCCCGAGTCCTCGGGGGCGAGCGCGTACGCCTCGTCGATGAACAGCACGCCCCCGCGGGCCCGGTCGAAGGCCTCCTGGGTGCGGATGGCCGTCGAGCCGATGTGCTCGCCCACCAGGTCCACGCGCGAGACCTCCACCAGGTGGCCGCGCTCCAGCACCCCGAGCGAGGCGAGGATCTCGCCGTAGAGCCGGGCCACCGTCGTCTTGCCCGTGCCGGGAGAGCCCGTGAAGACCAGGTGCCGGCGCACCGACGCGGCCTTCAGCCCGGCTTCCTGCCGGCGCCGCCCGACCTCGATCATGTCCGTGAGGGCACGGACCTCCTTCTTGACGCTCTCCAGGCCCACCAGGGCGTCCAGTTCCCGCAGCACCGTCACCGAGGCCCGGGCGCCCTCCGGGGCGGCCGCGGGCCGCACTTCCCCGGCCGAGCGCTGCACCGGCACGGCCACCGGCAGCACCACTGCCCGGGGGGTGGCCGTCACCACCGACCTCCCGGCCGTCCCGGCTCCGGAGGGCACCGGCGCGACCGCCGCGGACGTCAGCGCCTCGTCGCTCGTACAGCCCTCGCTGACCGGGCCGGCCTCCGCGAATTCGTAGCCCCCGCGCTCGCAGCGCTCCGTGCGGCAGCGGGTGAGGGTCGACCGGCATCCGTCGATGACGTGGAATCCGTAGCCCCCGCTGCCCGTCACCCGGCACTCGTGGAACGTGCCCCGGCCCCCGGCCGACACGTAGAAGCCGGCTTCCACGGGCGAACTCACCGTGCACTGCTCGATGCTGGGGTCGGCGCCCTTGGTGACGATGACGCCGGTCGCCGCGGCGTCGATGGTGCAGCCCGCCATGGAGCCGCCGCTGCCGTGATCGCGGAACCACGCGCCCGTGCCCGCCTCGCGGATCCGGCAGCCCGCGAGCCGGGCCGTCGCCCCGTCGCTCACCGACACGGCCGTGTTGCGGACCTGGGAGAGGTCGCTGTCGACCACGTCCACGTGTGAGCCGCGGTCCAGGACGAACAGGGCGTCCGGCACGTCGTGGACCCGGCAGGAGCCGAGGGAGACCGTCGCCCCGTCGCTGATCCACACCGCCGGATAGTCGCCCTTGCTGTCGTGGATCTCGCACAGGTCGGCGTCCACGCGCGTGCCCGGGTCCCACACGGACAGGCCGTTGCGCCCGAACCGGCGGACCGCCGAGCGCGTCATCGACAGCACCGAACGGGATCTGAGGTCCACCCCGTTCTCCGGCACGTCGTGGATGTCGCAGTCGACGAGGGCGAGCACGGCGTCCGTGTCGAGGGTCACTCCGTCCCCGGACGTGCGGTGCACCCGGCAGTCGGTCAGCCGGCCGGCCGCCCGGGAAGCCACCTGCACCCCGGCTCCCCGCACCTCGTACACCTCGCAGCCGACCGCCTCCAGCGAACTGCCCTCGCCCGTGAGCGACAGCCCCGCGCCCGACGCGTGGTGCACCCGGCAGCGCTCCAGGCGCGGATGCGCCCCGCCCTGCACGGCGAACCCCGACTGCCCTGCGGCCACCACCTCGCAGTCCTCGAAGACGCCGCCCGAGCCGTCCAGCACGCTGATGCCGATGCCGCCGGCATTGTCGACGGTGCAGTGGCGCACGGTGGGACGGGAGCCGCCGCGCACCTCGATGCCCACCGCCGAGCGCGTCACGATGCGCAGGCCGGTCAGTTCCGGCGCCCCGTCCTCGACGACGAGCGCGGGGGCCGCGCCGTCGTGCCCCTCGACGTGCAGGTCCTGCAACGCCGCCGACGCCCGTACGGTCAGGGCCACTCCGTCGGCGGGCGCGATGCGCACACTGCCGCGCGAACCCTCGGCGCCGCGGAGCGTCACCGCGCGGGTGACGACCAGGTTCTCCCGGTAGGTGCCGGGGGCGACGGACAGCACGTCCCCGTCCACCGCAGCTTCCAGGGCCGAGGCGAGCGAGTCGTACTCGCCGGTGCGCCGCCGCCAACGCGACGGGCCGGTGTGCGTCACCTGGACGGAGCCCTGTGCCATGGTGCTGCTGTGCCCCCACCTCGTGCGTGCGTTGACCCGGGACCGGCCGGTACCGCGCCGGCCACCGTAGCCACGGTAGCGCGCGCGGGCCCCGGGAGTTGACCGGTCAGCTGCCTGCGTCCGCCCGGCCCCAGGTCTGCCCGGCCCGTAGCCACGCGCGGTCCCAGTGGGCGTACCGCCTCTGCATGAGCCGCCATACGACGATGCGGCGCACCGCCTCCACCAGCCCGCAGGCGGCGATGGCCGCTCCGGCGCCCGCCAGGCCGGCGTGGACGGCGGCCGTGTCGTAGTCCAATGGGCGGCCGGAGAGCTGCCCGTGGTCGTCCGTCCACAGCGGGAACGGCTGCCCGGGACGCGTGGGATGGCGCACGGAGACGACGCCGGAGCGGTCCTTGCCGTCCGGGCCGTGCCAGCGGGCGACCACCCGATGGTGTCCGTCGCGGCTCGCCGTGACCTCGCGGTCGGCCTCGGAAGGCCTGCCGTGCAGGGCCCGTACGGTCGTCGCCGTCACCTGGTGCCGGTGCTGCTGCTGTTCGCGGGCCATGTGCCGCAGGGCCTCGTGGGAGAGCGATCCCGTCACCCAGCCGGTGACCGGGCCCGCGAGCAGCATGAGCACCACGGCGGACAATCCCACCCAGGCTTCCAGGACATCGGTCCGGCGACGCAGGGGATTGCGCCGCCATCGCCATGCGAGTGCCGTAGCGCGCACCATGCTCACCCCCTTCCGGGTCCGTAAATACCTCACACAGGGCATCGCATGCGGAGGAAGACGGCGGAGAGAGCAAAATCACCCCCTCCGGATGCCGTCGGGGGCGGTGCGTTGACGGGTGGCGGACGGCGGAGGGAGGCGGACGGGGGGAGGAACCGGAGGCGCGGGGGAGCAGGGGGAGCAGTGGTGAAGCAGGGGGAGCAGGGGTGAAGCAGGGGAGATACGGGCTCAGTCGAGGATCTCGACGTCGTCGCCCACGCGCAGCGTCCCGGTGTGCTCGGGGATGAGGTTCTTGCCGAACACGGCCTTGCCGCCGATCCGGTGGTGCCGGGCGAGCGTGCGCAGGGGCTCCTTGCCGCGCTCGGCCGTGCGCTGGTTCGTCGTGGTGACGATGCACCGGCCGCAGGGTTTGACCGCCCGGAAGGTCACCTCGCCGATCCGTACGCGCCGCCACTCGTCCTCGGCCCACGCCTCGGTGCCGCCGACGACGACGTTCGGGCGGAAGCGGTCCATGGGCAGCGGGCCCTCGCCGGGCAGATCGCCGGCGGCGACGAGCGCGTTGACGGCGTCGAGGGAGGCGAGGGTGGTCACCAGCAGCGGATAGCCGTCGGCGAAGCTGACGGTCTCGCCGGGGAGGGAGAAGCCGGGGTCGATGGCGCGGCGGATGGCCGGCTCGTCCATGTGGAAGAGCCGGGCCTCGATCCCCAGGAAGGCACTGACCCACGCGTCGGCGGCGTCTCCGGCGGGAACCGCCTCGACCTTGTCCCCGAACACCTGCACCGTGACCGTGCCGCACGTGTCACTCGTGCCGCCCGCCTCCGCAGGACCGGGGAGGACGGGCACGGCGACGTCGAGCGGGTCCGTTCCCGGAGCGGCGAGCCGGATGCCGCCGCCGGGGAGCGGCCGCGCCGAGGCCACGGCGAGCCGCGGCTGCTGCCGCTGGGTGATGACCGTGCCGCCGGCGTCGGCCAGCATCCACCGGCGGTCGCCGGCCAGGCCCCACGGCTCCACGGCCGCCTCGCGGACGGCGCACCCCGTCAGCGACTTGACGGGATAGAAATGGATCGCGGTCAGCACGGGCGTGGACATACGGTCATCTTGCCACCCCGGTCGTGCGGTTGGACGAATACCTCCCCACACCGCGGCGGCATCCCCGCACCTGCCGCCGGACCGCACCGCCGGGTTGCCCCGCAGAACCCGGCAGAGCAGTCACAGGGGTTCGAAAGGTCAGTAACCGCCCTGATTCGGATACTGGCGGTTGTACGGGTCCTCGTACTGCCCCGCCGCCGGGCGGGGCGAGACCGGGCGCATCGCGTCGTAACCGGACGGACCCGCCGGCGCCCCTCCCGGCCGCGGCTGCTGCTGGTACTGCTGCGGCTGCTGCGGAGCCGGGTAGGCGCGCGGGGGCTGCTGCTGAGGAATGTACGGCGCGGCCGCCTGCTGCAGCCCCGAAGGCTGCTGCGGGCCGGGCGCGGGATAGCCGTACGGAGCCCCGCCCTGGCCACCGTACGAGGGCTGCGGGGCCTGGGCCGCGGACGGGCCGGAGGGCAGCGCAGGCAGGGCGGGCAGGTTGCTGCTGCTACCGCCGTCGTACGGGGACGACACGCGGATCGGGGCGATCTGCGGGGTGCCCCGCTCGGCGACGAGGCTGTCGTAAATCGGGGTGTCCGGGAACGACGACGAGGCGTAGTAGCCGCCGCCGTAGGTGCTGCGGGGGGAGGTCATAGCGCATAAGTTAAGCCCACGTCCCTCGCGAGGTCTACGTCACGGTCGGCACAAACCCTCCGCTGACCTGCAAAGACGCAGGTCAGGACAGAACCGGCAAGGTCGGACACATCCCTACGTACGGCCATCCGGGGGTATCGCTCCACGGGCCCCCGGAAACCGCTCCGTTGCCCTCCCTCGACCGGTCCGCGACCCCTCCCTCGGCCGGCCCGCTCGCTCTCCTCAGCCGGTCTGTTCGCTCCCTCAGCCGGTCTGCTCCTCGCTGCGGTCGCCGCCCCACAGCGTGTGGAACGACCCCTCGCGGTCCGTGCGCCGGTAGGTGTGGGCGCCGAAGAAGTCGCGCTGCCCCTGGGTGAGCGCCGCGGGCAGCCGCTCCGCCCGCAGGGCGTCGTAGTAGGCGAGCGCGGCCGAGAAGCCCGGCGTGGGCACGCCCCGGCCGACGGCGGTGGCGACGACCGAGCGCCAGGAGTCCTGCGCCCGCCCCACCTCCTCGGCGAACCCCTTGTCCGCGAGCAGCGTGGGCAGTTGCGGGTCGGCGGCGAACGCGGCGCGGATGCGGTCGAGGAACGCGGCCCGGATGATGCAGCCTCCGCGCCAGATGGCGGCCATCGCGCCGAGGTCGATGTCCCAGCCGTACTCCGCGCTCGCCGCGGCGATCATGTTCCAGCCCTGGGCGTACGAGACGACCTTCGACGCGTACAGCGCCTCCTCGACCCGGTCGGCGAACTCCTCCGCGGCCTCCGGGGCGAGGGACTCCCGCCCGGGCCCGGGCAGTTCGCGCGCGGCCCGGCGCAGATCGCCGTGCCCGGACAGGGAACGGGCGAAGACGGCCTCGGCGATGCCCGAGACGGGGACCCCGAGGTCCAGCGCGGTCTGCACCGTCCAGCGGCCGGTGCCCTTCTGCTCCGCCTCGTCGGCCACCACGTCCACGAACGGGCGGCCGGTGGCGGCGTCCGTGTGGGACAGGACCTCGGCGGTGATCTCGATCAGGTACGAGTCGAGGCGGCCGGTGTTCCAGGTGCGGAAGGTCTCCGCGATCCGGGCGGGCTCGTATCCGGCGACGTCGCGCAGCAGGTCGTAGGCCTCGGCGATGAGCTGCATGTCGGCGTACTCGATGCCGTTGTGCACCATCTTGACGAAGTGTCCGGCGCCGTCGGGCCCGACGTGGGTGCAGCAGGGCGTGCCGTCCTTCGCCTTGGCCGCGATGCTTTCGAGCAGCGGCCCGAGGGACTTGTAGGACTCCTCCGACCCGCCGGGCATGATGGAGGGCCCGTTGAGCGCCCCTTCCTCACCACCCGAGATCCCGGCTCCGACGAAGTGGATCCCGCGCTCGCGCAGGGCCGCCTCGCGTCGCCGGGTGTCGTTGAAGTGCGCGTTGCCGCCGTCGATGATGACGTCACCGGGCTCCAGGAGCGCGGCGAACTCGTCGATGACGGCATCCGTCGGATCGCCCGCCTTCACCATGATGACGATCCGTCGGGGCTTCTGCAGAGCGGCGACGAAGTCCTCCGCGGACTCGGCCGCAACGAAACTCCCCTCGTGCCCGTGCTCGGCGACGAGTGCCTCGGTCTTGGCGTAGGTGCGGTTGTGCAGGGCGACGGTGTGCCCGTGCCGCGCGAAGTTCCGGGCGAGATTGCTGCCCATGACGGCGAGTCCGGTGACGCCGATCTGCGCGGTGGCTTGCTGGGCGGAGGTGTTGGGCATCCGGTGGTCCACTCCTGTCGCTGTGACCGAAGGCTGGGGCGCGTGTCAATGCCGTGGGGTCGCGGACCTCCCGCGTCAGGCATCCGGACATCGCCCGGCCATCGTGGCATGCGGCACTCGAGGGTGGCTGAGTGCGCGCTGAGACGACTCCGGGTCTGTCAGCTTCTTCGGAGCAGCCCGCCGGTCGGTTCGTCGTATAGGCGGCTCGCTGCGGGGGAGTCGTTGAGGCGCTGCAGTTCCGCTCGGGCGATCTGCTTGCACAGGAGCTCGGCGACGATGCGCAGCCGGTACGGGAGAGAACCCCGCCGGTTGGTCGACGCTGCGTAGCCGCGCGAACGCGCCAAGACGTGACCGGTCCCCCTAATCCCCCCTAAATGAGGGTTCCGGGCGGCCGAGTTGGATGCACTTCCTATGCAGCCTTACGGGCGGTACGTACGGTCGCCTCCATGACCGCCGCGCCCAACGGCCTCGCCGATCGTCGTACCTGGACGGGGCTCTTCGTCCTCCTGCTTCCCACCCTGGTCCTCTCGATGGACATGGGTGTGCTGTTCTTCGCCGTGCCGTTCATCAGCAGCGACCTGGAGCCCAGCGGCAGCCAGCAGCTGTGGATCATGGACAGCTATTCGTTCCTGCTGGCCGGGCTGCTGATCCCGATGGGCGCCCTCGGAGACCGCATCGGCCGCCGGCGGCTCCTGCTCTGCGGCGCGGCCGGGTTCGCCGCGGCCTCCCTGCTGGGCGCGTACGCCCAGGGGACCGTCCAGCTGATCGCGGCCCGCTCGCTCCTCGGCATCGCCGGCGCCACCCTGATGCCCTCCACGCTCGCGCTGATCCGCAACATGTTCCACGACCCGGGGCAGCGGCAGACGGCCATCACCGCCTGGACCGCCGCGAGCACCGCCGGTGCCACGCTGGGGCCGGTGGCCGGCGGGCTGCTGCTGAACCACTTCTGGTGGGGGTCGACCTTCCTGCTCTCCCTGCCGGTTATGGCGCTGCTGCTGCTCGCGGGCCCGTTCCTGCTGCCGGAGTACCGCGCTCCGCGCGAGGGCCGTTTCGACCTGCCGGGCGCCGGGCTCTCGCTGGCGGCGGTCCTTCCGGTCGTCTACGGCGTCAAGACGCTGGCGATCGAGGGCTGGAGCCCGGCCCCGGCCCTGATCCTGGTCGCCGGGCTCGTGCTGGGCGCCCTCTTCGTCCGCCGCCAGCGCACGGCGGCCCATCCGCTCATCGACCTGGCTCTCTTCAGGATCAGGACCTTCAGCGGCGCGCTCACCGTCAACACGGTCGCCATGTTCGCCATGATGGGCTTCACCCTCTTCACCTCGCAGTACCTGCAACTCATCAAAGGCATGAGCCCCCTCGCGGCCTCGCTCTGGTCCCTGGTGCCGAGCGCCGGAGTCGCGGTGGCGGTCGGCCTGTCCTCGGTGCTCTCCGGCAGGGTCCGCCCCGCCCAGCAGATGGCCGGCGGACTGCTGGTGGGCGCGCTCGGCTTCGGGCTGATGCTCCTGGTCGGGCCCGGCTCCCCGGTGGCCCTGGTGCTCACCGCGGCCGGCGTGCTCTGCGCGGGCACGGTCGGGACCATGACGCTCACCGCCGACCTGGCGATCTCGGCCGCTCCGCCCGAACGGGCCGGCGCCGCCGCCGCGACCTCGGAGACCGCCACCGAGCTGGGCAGTTCGCTGGGAATCGCCGTGCTCGGCGCGGTCGGCGCGGCGGTCTACCGCCGGCAGCTGACCGACTCGATGCCGTCCGGCCTGCCGGGGCAGGCGGCGGACGCCGCGCGCGACACGCTCGGCGGCGCGGTCACCGTGGCAGCGCGGTTGCCGCACCCGGCCGGGAGCGAACTGGCCGCCGCCGCACGGGCGGCGTTCGCGGACGGGATGCACCTGGCGGCGCTGGCCGGCCTGGCCTTCATGGTCGGCGCGGCGCTGCTGGCGGCCCGCCTGATGCGCCACCTCCCGGCGGGCACCCCGTCATCGTCCCCGTCCTCGTCCTCGCCCTCGTCCACCTCTCTTCAGGCGAATACGGACCGGGCCGAAGCCGAAGACCTTGCGGTCACGCCCGTGCAGGGCCGGACCGCCGACCGGACCTGAGGGTTCGTACACGGCCGCGGTGAACCGCGCCGAAATACCGGCCGCACCACCGGTGCGGAACTCGCCGGGCGGAGAGCCTGCCGGATGGCCCGGGCGACCGTACGGCGAGAGTCGATGTCACGCCACACGATTGCGATGAACCTTGACAACCTTGAGAAACCAACGCAGCAGCAGCGGCGGCTCCGCCGGCTCCCGGCCCTACTCCCGCGCCGTGTCCCCCATGGAATGGGTGTTCCTGGGCATGAGACCGGGCCACTGCGTGGTCCACGTGGTGGGAGGCGACGGCGATCTGTCGGCCGCGGGCCTCGCCAAGGCGGTGTCCGTCGCCGCCGCGGCATCCCCCGGGATGCGGCTGATACGCCGGGGCCGCCGCTGGGTGGACAGCGGAGAACCTCCCGCCGTCACCGTGGTCGACGGCACGCCCGGCGACCACGACGGTCTCGGCGCGCCCTACCTGCACCGCACGCTGGACGGCTCCGGTGCCACCTGCGAGGTGGTACTCGTACCCGGAGCGCCGTCCACCGTGGTGTTCCGCGCCTTCCACGGCGTCACCGACGGGCGCGGCCTGCTGCTCTGGGCCGCCGACGTCTTCCGGGTGCTGCGCGGCGAGGAACCGCTCGGCGCACCGTCCCGGCTCAACGACGAGGAGCTGATCGAGCAGCTCGACCGGCCCGGCGGCCCGCCACCGGCCCTGCCCGCCCCCAAGATGGAGTGGCCGTCACTGCTCGGCCGCCGCCCGGCGGCCTCGCCCGGCCTGCTCCGGCGCCGCCGCACCGTGGACGGCCGTCACCCGGCAGCGACCGCCAGGATCGCCGCGGTGCTGGCCGACACGTACGGCTCCGGGCGCGGACGGTTCTTCGTACCGGTGGACCTGCGCCGCCACCTCCCGGAGCCCCGCTCCACCGCCTCGCTCGTCCGCGCGCTGCGACTGGACGTCAGCGCCGGCGACAGCTGGCAGGACGTGCACCAGCGCATCCTCACCGCACTGGCCGACGGCGCTGAACTGGCCCCGCCGTTCGCCAAGTCGACGCTGCGCATGCCACTGCCGCTGCTGCGGGCCGTCAACGCCGGGATCGACCGCTTCGCGACCGGGAAGAACCGCTACAACAGCCTGGCCTACCTCTCGCACCTGGGCAGCGTCGACCTGGCCGACTACTGCGCCGGGGAGTTCCGGGCCCGCACGGTCTACACGCTGGGCACCACCAGCCCCGGCAGCCCCCTGGAGGTCAACCTGCTGGAGACCGGCGGGCACACGGAGCTGACCGTGGCCTGGCACGACGGCCCCGGCATGGCGGAGCGCGCCGACGCCGTGCTCGACACCATCGAGGAGGCCCTGTCCCCCCGGGAGTACCGGCAGTGGGAGGGCAACCGCACCGAACGCCCTCTGCCGTCCGACCGCTCGGTGGTCGAACTCTTCCGCACGCAGGTCGAGCGCACGCCGGACCGCATCGCGGTCAGCGGCCCCGAAGGCGACGTGAGCTACCGGGAACTGAGCAGCCGCGCGGATGCGGTCGCCGCCGAACTCCGTGCCCAGGGAGTAGGCCCCGGCAGCGTGGTGGGACTGCTGGCGGGCCGCACCGTGGCCGCACTGGCCGGCCTGTGGGGCGTGCTCCGCGCCGGGGCGTGCTACCTCCCGCTGGACGTCCGGCACCCCGACGCCCGCCTCGCCGACCTGCTGGACGACGCCGACAGCATCTTCTGCCTCGTGGAACGCCCTTACGACCAGCGCGAATGCGTCCGGTCGCGCCGCAAGGCGCTGATCCTGGACGACCTTGTGGCCGGCGTCGCTCCTCCTGTGGCGAACGCGGACGCTGCCGTCAGTCCCGAGGACCTGGCCTACGTCATCTACACCTCCGGCTCCACCGGCCGGCCGAAGGGCGTGCAGATCGAGCACCGGAACCTGCTCAACTACGTCCACTGGGCGACCCGCGCGTTCGGGGTGGACGCGGACACCCGCATGCCGCTGCTCACCTCACCGTCCTTCGACGTCTCGGGCACGTCGGTCTTCCTGCCCCTGCTGGCCGGCGGTCGCGTGGTGCTGATGCCCGACGACCCCAACCACCTCTCGCTGCGCGAGCTGCTGCAGCACTCGGGCGCCGACACGCTGAACCTCACCCCGGCCCATCTCGACCTGATCGGACGGCTCGACCTGTCACCCACCGGATACCGCACGGTGGTCGTGGTCGGCGAGCAGCTGCGAGTGGAAGTGGCCGCACGGGCGCAGGAGATGTTCGGGCCGGACTGCCGCATCATCAACCTCTACGGCCCGACCGAGGCCACCATCGGGTGCACCGCCCACGTCTTCGACCCCGAAGCGGACGGCGCGGGCTCCGTCGTGCCGATCGGGCTCCCCGCGGACAACACGACCGTGTTCCTGCTGGACTCCGAGCGCCGGTTCGTCGCCCCCGGCGAGACCGGCGAGATGTACCTGGGCGGCGCGCAGCTCGCCCGCGGCTACCTGGGCCGCCCCGACCTCGACCGGGAGCGGTTCGTCCACCTCGCCGACGGGAGCCGCGTCTACCGCACCGGCGACCTCGCCCGGATCCTGCCCTCGGGCGAGATCGAGTACGTGGAACGCATCGACGACCAGGTCAAGGTGCGCGGGCACCGGGTCGAACCCGCCGAGGTGGCCCGGGCACTGGAGCAGCACCCCGCCGTGGAACGGGCCGTCGTGGTCGCCAGGAGCAGACCCGGCCACCCGGGCAAGGCCCTGTACGGCTACGTACTGACGACCTCTCCCGTGACGGAAGCGGAGCTGACCGGCCACCTGGGCGAACTGTTGCCTTCCTACATGGTCCCGGCCGCCACCATGGTGGTGCCGGAGCTGCCCTACACCGTGAGCGGCAAGGTGGACACGAAGGCACTGCCGGACCCGTTCGACGGCGAAGCGGGCAGTGCGGCGGGCGGCGGGTCGACAGGACCGGCGGATCCGGCGGACCCGGTCGAGGAAGCAGTGGCGGACATCTGGGCGCGCACCCTCGGGGTGGAACGCTCCCGGCTGGACGCCCAGGCCGACTTCCACCGCTTCGGCGGGGACTCGCTCTCGCTGCTCGCCATGGCCGCGGCCGTCTGCCGTGAGCTGCTGACCCCGGAACAGGAAAGGTCCTTCGTGGCCCAACTGGCCGGCATCGCGGGCGAGCCCACCCTGGAACAGGTGACAGCCCTGACCCGGGAAGCACTCGCCTGACCCGGGGATCGCAGACAGGCCCGGTCCTGCCTCCAGCCCCGGGGCGGACCGGCGCCGATGAGGCGATGGTGCCTCTGGGCGGCCTGCGGCCGGTGGTCAGCAGGGCCCGGGTCCGTACCGTAGCGTGCTGCGGTGGTCGTACTCGGCGCACCGGCGCTCTGACGTGACGCCCCGGGCTCCGGCCGGAACTGAGTGGATCAGTTCACCAGCGAGGTGCGAATGCGGTCGATAGCACGCAGGACCTCGGTGCGGTTCTTCGCCTGCTTCACCCACCCCGGCAGCCGGGCGATGAACGTCATCTTCTTCCCCGCCTCGTACCAGGGAGCCCGCTCACGCAACGGTGCTTGCACGAACCGCCTGATCATTTCCAGGTGTTCCGGGTTGTAGGCCCAGACGCGGCCGTGCCGCGTCTCGGTCTGCAACCACAGCGGCACCTGGAAGTAGGGGTCAGTGATCGGACCAGGTCCCCAGGAGAACCTCAGCAGTGCCCCCGGCTCGTCTCTCCGGGTCTGCCGGGAAAGGCCGCAGCTGCGGCAGACGAGACTCCGCTGATCGAACATCGACGGTGGCCCACTGCCGACGGCTCGGGAAGCCGGAACCACGTGGGCAACCTTGGAACACTTCGGACACTGCACAAGGACCGCGTCGATGAACGATTCCTTCGAGCACTGAGGGTCCCGAAATCGAGACGACGAAGGCAGCGAGACCATCCCCCCAGTATGCGGTGCGCTACTCAGCCCCGAAGCACAGGGACCCGACGGTTCACCGGCTGGCCCAGAGCAGGCCGGCCGGAGCGAACCGGCATGGGGCCGGAGCATCGCCGCGCACTCCTGTCACAGGGGCCGCACGTCATCGCGGCCCGGTGACCGGTTCAGCGACGTCTAGTAATCGAACGTCTCGAAGGTGACGACTGCGGTCTCCTCGTTTTCCCAGCGGACGTCCACCCTCACCTCATCGGCCTGAAGGCGGCCCGGCGGCCTGAGGACGCCAAGGGCGAGCCCTTCCTTCCGTTCCACCACGCTGTCGGAGTCCACCCCGCCCGGCTTGTTCCGCTCTCCGGGGAGCTCAGCCAGCCAGGGGCGGGCATCGGCGCGCGGCATGCGGAAGGTCCCCGACTGGGTGTGGCCCGCAAGGCCGCCGCTGAGCTCGGTGCACCGTTGGTCGCTCGCATGGTCGGGAAGGACCCAGCCCATGGCATACATGGCCTCCGAGCAGGCTATGGAGCGTTCATGAAAACCTTCGTCAACGGTGTCCTCGCCCCCGGTGACCACGTACGCGAGGCCGCCTATAGCTGCAGTCGCGGCTAAGGCGACGAGCCACACCACCTTGCGGCGCTTCGGGCGAGGGGCGGGCACTGGGATCTTGGTGGCTGTAGTCACCGAGAAAGTATGACCTGAGGGGCATGACGGCAGTTCAAACCGGTGGCTGCGGCACGCCCACCCCCACACGGGCGCCCCCGCCCCTGGGCATTCGTTGACCGCTTGTTGAACGGCCCGGTCCAGCGTGGTCCCCCACCGCTCCACCAGGGCGCGGTGCAAAGGAATGCGAGAGAGGAAATCGTCATGGACGACCTTTTCGACCTGGACGTGGAAGAGATCGCGGCGCCGGCCCTCGAGGGCGTGCCCGGTGAGGCGGGGGCGGCCCTGGTCACCAGCAACGAGTGCATGACGGGCACCGGCTGTATCTGCTGACCCGTCCCCCTGGGTGCCGTACGGGCGGGGGCGGGGGCCCGCCCCGCCCGTACGGCACGCACGCACGTAAACGGTGGTGGCCAACGGGAGCGGAGAAATGGTGTCGGTGATGAGGTCGGCGGACGAGGCGAACGGCGGCTATGCCTGCGCCGACGTGGTGCTCCTGAGAGCGGCGATACGGCCGGTGGACATGGCTCCGGACCCGGCGGGGACACCGTCCCCGCGGCGGGCCGCCGCGGACGGACTGCTGCGCGAGGCCGTCGCACTCGCCAGCCCGTCGCTGTCCGCCGTGCTGGACAGGGCGGCGGCCGGCGCGCCCCTGACGGCCAAGGAGGAGCGCCGCGCCGAGCGGGCCCTGACGCGCTACGCGCTGCGGATGAGCGAGCGGGCCACCCCCTTCGGCCTCATGGCCGGCGTGGCGACCGCGGGCTTCGCGCAGCGCCCGGAATTCCGCTGGGGCGAGCGGCACACCAAGTCCGTACGGGCCGATATGGGCTGGCTCACCGCTGCCGTCAGCCGCCTGGAGGAGGACCCGGGTGTCCTGGCGGCCCTGCGGGTGACGGCCAACGACCTGTGCACGGTGCGCGGCGACCGGCTGGTGCTGGGCTTCGTCCCCGTACCGGCGGACCTCCCCCTCCGGCGCCCGGCAGTGCAGGAGATCACCGTGCGCCGCACGGCGGCCGTACGGCGGGCGCTGGAGCTCGCCCGCACCCCCGTGCCCTGGCCCGAGCTCGTCCGGCGGATGACGGAGGACTTCCCGGCCGTGGACGGGGACACCGTCCGGGCGATGCTCACCGAACTGGTCCGGCGCGGGGTGCTGCTGACGGAGCTGCACCCGCCCATGGACGACGGCGACCCGCTGGCTCATGTCCTCGGCGTCCTCAGCCTGGCGGCGCGCGCCGGGGAGGGTCTCTCCGTACGGAGCCGGGACGTCCTGCGGGACCTGGCGCACGTCGAGCGGGAACTGGCCCATTACGCGACACGGGCCCCGGGCCGGGGCCGGGCCGCCCTCGCCGTGGCCGAGGCGCGCATGCGCCGGACGCACCCGGCCGAGCGGCTGGTGCAGACCGATCTCCGGCTGGACGTCACGGCCCGGCTGCCCGAGGCCGTACGGACCGAGGCGGAACGCACCGCCGGTGTCCTGGCGACCCTGGCCGCCGCGCGGCCCGGGCCACGGCATCTGCGCGCGTACCACGTCCGGTTCCTGGAGCGCTACGGAACGGGGCGCGCCGTCCCTCTGACCGAACTCCTCGACGCCGAGCGGGGCCTGGGCGTCCCCGAGGAGTACCGCGCACCGGCAGCGTCCCGGTCCCTGCCGGGCGCGGAGGGTCTCGACGACCGCGACCGGCTGCTGCTGGCCTGGGCGCAGGAGGCGGCCACGGCCGGGGAACGCGAGCTCGTCCTGGACGACGCGCGCGTGGCCCGCCTGACCGGAGCCGGCCGCCCGTCGCGGGAGGACCGGGGCGCCGTCCAAGGGACGCGGTTCGCGCCGCTGCCGTCCTTCGATCTGGTGGCCGAGGTTCGCGCGGCGTCCCTGGAGGCCATGGCCGAGGGCCGGTTCCGGCTGTTGGTCGGTGCCGTCTCGGCCGTCGCGGGCGCCGTCGCCGGGCGCTTCGCGCCCGCCCTGGGCGAGGAGGCCCGGCGCTTCGGGGAGGTGCTGCGCTCCGTGCCCACGCACGACCCGCATGCCGTCCGCGCCCAGCTGGCCTTCCGCACGGTCGGCGGCCGGGCCGCCAACGTGGGCCGCGTCCCCCGCTGGACGGACCACGTCATCACGGTAGCGGCCTTCACCGACCGGGCGTCGCGGTACGCCCTGGGCCTGGACGACCTGGCCGTGGTGGCGACGACGGACCGGCTCGCCCTCGTCTCCTCCGCGATGGCGGTGGAGGTCGTCCCCACCATGCCGAGCATGCTCAGCCTGCCCGGCAACGCCCCCGCGACGGCCCGCTTCCTGGCCGAGCTGCCCCGCTCCGGGGAGTCGGCGCTGCCCGTCTGGGACTGGGGCGCGGCAGCCGCCCTGCCCTATCTGCCCCGCGTGCGCTCCGGCCGCTCCGTTCTGGCCCCGGCCCGCTGGTACCCGGCCGACCCGGACCTGCCCGCGGCCGCCGGCGACCCGGCCACCGGCCCGGCCGAGTGGCGGCGGCTGTTCACCGCCTGGCGCGAGCGCGCGGACGTGCCCGACCGGGTCACGGCGGTCCACGGCGACCAGCGCCTCACCCTCGACCTGACCTCCGACGCGCACCTGGAACTGCTCCGGCACGAGTGGCGGCGCCGGCCCACGGCACACCTGCGGGAGGCGCCGGAGGGCGAGGAGTACGGCAGCGGCTGGTCCGCCGGGCACCGCACCGAGATCGCTTTCCCCATGGTCCGCACGACCGCTCCCGAAACGGCCCGGGAGCCGCTCGCGGCCCCGCCGCGCCGCCGGGCCGCCACCGCCCACCACCCCGGCTCCCGCTGGCTGTACGCCAAGCTCTTCTGCTCGCCGGAGCGCCACGACGACATCCTGACCGCCCACCTGCCCGGCCTGCTGGACGGATCCGGCACCCGCTGGTTCTACCTGCGCTACGCCGACCCCGACCCCCATCTGCGCCTGCGTTTCCACGGAGAGCCCGCCGACCTCGGCGGGCGGCTGCTGCCGCGCCTGGGGGAGTGGGCGGCGTGCCTCGCGGACCAGGGGCTGTGCGGGCGGCTCGCCCTGGACACGTACGATCCCGAGCTCGAGCGCTACGGCGGCCCGTCGGCCATGGCGGCGGCCGAAGCGGCCTTCGACGCCGACAGCACGGCCTGCCTGGAGCAGCTCGCCCTGCTGCGCGCGGGCACCCTCTCCCTCGACGCCCGGCTCCTGGCGGCCGCGAACTACATCGACCTCCACCACCGGTTCCTCGGCCGGCCCGACGGCGCGCTCCGCCTCCTGGGCGACGACGCCGCGCGTGGCCACGACGACGCGCCCACCGCCCTGCGGGAGCCCGCCCGCCGCCTCCTCGACGCCGACGGCCGCTGGCAGGCCCTGCGCCTCCACCCCGGCGGGGCCGAACTCCTGCGGATCTGGGACCGCCGCGCCACCGCCGTGGCCGCGTACGGGCGGCGGCTGCGCGCCCTGCCCCCGGCGGAGCGGTGGGGCGGGGAGGACCGCGCGCTGGCCTCCCTGCTGCACATGCACCACAACCGGCTCGCGGGCACCGACCGCACCGCCGAACGGCAGTCACTGGCGCTGGCCCGCGCCGCCCTGCGCGCACACCTCGGCCGGGTAAAGGCGGGCGTGTGACCGCCCGCGGCGCCGCCCAGGCCCTGGCCGCCGACATCGCGGAGCGGCTCGCCGACCCATGGCGGGTCGCGGCGCACCACCCCGCCTCCCGGCCCGCCTGGCAGGACCTGACCCTCAGCGAGGGCCTGCCCGGCATCGCCCTGCTGCACCTCGAACGCGGGCACTTCGAACGCGGGCACCTCGAGCCCGGGCACTTCGAACCCGGGCACCTCGAACCCGGGCACTTCGAACCCGGGCGCACCGACGGCGAGGCGCTGCGCACCGCACACCGCTGGCTGGCCGAGGCGACGGTGCGCGCCGCGACGGCACCCTCCGCCGCCCCCAGGCCCAGCCTCTACTACGGCGTGCCCGCGCTCTCCTTCGTCCTGTCGCGCGCGGCGGCGGCCGTCGGCCGTCCCCTACGGGCCGCCGAACGGCTCGGCACCCAGCTCCGCCGCTACGCCCGCGACACGGCCGCCCGGGAACTGCGGCGCCGGCCCGCGGACGGCGAGTGCGTGACCATGGCCGCCTACGACGTCGTGTCCGGGCTCACCGGCCTCGGCGCCCAACTGCTCGACGACGCCCCGGGCCGGGACGCGCTGGCCCACGTGCTCGCCGCCCTGGTGGCGCTGACCGTGCCCGTACGCCTGAAGGACGGCCGCACGCTGCCGGGCTGGTGGACCGCCCAGGGCCCCGGATCCGGCTACCCGCCCACCACACCCGAGGCCGGGCACGCCAACGCCGGGCTCGCGCACGGGGCACCGGGGCCGCTCGCCCTGTTCGCCCTGGCCTGGGAACGGGGCGTCGTGGTCCCCGGTCAGGAAGCGGCCATGCACACGCTCGCCGACTGGCTGGCGGACATCCGTGTTCACGACGAGCGGGGCACCCGCTGGCCCAGGGCGCTCGTCCTGCACCCGGCGGGCGGCACCGCCGTGGCCCCCGACGACGCGCCGGACCGCCCGGCCTGGTGCTACGGAGCGGTGGGCGTCTGCCGGGCGCTGTACCTCGCCGGCCGGGCCCTGGACGTACCGGAGTGGCGGAGCACGGCCCTGGCCGGCTTCCGCTCGGAGCTCGCCCGGGCACGGCGGGAGGACCGCGACGAGCAGGCGGATCCGGGGCTGTGCCACGGCTGGGGCGGCGTTCTGCAGATCACCTGGCGCATGGCCCACGACACCGGGGATCCCTGCCTGCGCGACCTCCTGCCCTGGCTCGCCCGGCGCGTCACCGGCTCGGCCGCGCCCGACGAGCCGTTCGGGCTGCGGCACCGGCCCCCGCCGCGCGGCCGGGCGACCGACCGCGCAGGCTTTCTCACCGGCGCGGCCGGCACGGCACTGGCCCTGCACACCTTCGCGACGGACACGGCACCGGCGACGGGCTGGGACCGCGCGCTGCTGATCGCGTGATGCGACGCTGTCCGGAAAAGTATTTCCGCTGATTTCTCGATAGGTTCACGGAAAGCACGCACTCGGTCACTCGGCATTTATGAAATGGTGTGGTTGCGCCGGAAATAAGGGCTCAGCGGCGGCGATTGGAGACGTTCCGGCGATTGTCGTACGATGACGGGCGTCGCTATTGCGTCCTCGGTGATCTCGTCGCCAGTGAGCCCGGACCACCGCTGATCGAATTCCTCAAGGTTCGTCGTGCGCAGCCGCCCGGTGTCCGCTCCCGGGGATGATTTCGGCAGAGCCGCCGGGCCGCTTCTCGCTGCGCGCGGCTGAATTCCGTCCCGTTCGGAAGGTTCGGCCCGGAAGACGATGTCGTCCTGCGGCGCGAGCCGACGCAAAAGGGCGGCAGCCGCAGGGCCCGAGAGGTGCACGGGCTGCCGTCGGACTTTGTCTCCGGCAGAACGGAATGCACGTCGTGGATCTGAGCGCGGCCAATCGAAAAGGCCTCAGTCTCTTCGCCCTGATCATGATCGGGCTGGGGTCCATTTTCGGCTCCGGCTGGCTCTTCGGAGCCGGTCAGGCGGCTCAGGTCGCGGGCCCCGCCGCGCTGGTCGCCTGGGTGATCGGCGCGATCTTCATCGGCATGATCGCCATGTCCTACGCCGAGGTCGGCGCCGCCTACCCGCTGCCCGGCGCCATGGCCCGGTTCGGCTCCATCTCGCACGGACCCGTGCTCGGCTTCATCACGGGCTGGGCCGTGTGGATCGCCACGGCCTCGCTGATCCCGATCGAGGCCATCGCGGGCACCCAGTACATGTCCTCGTGGAGCTTCGGCTGGGCCCGCGGGCTGGTCTCCGACGGCAGCCTCACCGGCACCGGCATCGCGACGGCCCTGTTCCTGACCGTCGCCCTGTGGCTCGCCTGCTACTGGTCCGTCGAGCTGCTGGCGCGGGCCAACAACCTGCTGACCCTGGTCAAGTTCGCCATCCCCGTCCTCGCGGTCGGCGCGCTCATCGCCTCCGGCTTCCACACCGACAACTTCACCGCGCACGGCGGCTTCGCCCCCAACGGCTGGTCGGCCGTCCTCACCGCCGTCACCGCCTCCGGCGTCGTCTTCGCCTTCAACGGCTTCCAGGCCGTCGTCAACCTCGGCGGCAACGCCAAGAACCCCGGCCGGGCCATTCCGCTCGCCCTCGTCGGCGCGCTCTCCCTCGGCCTGGTGATCTACCTGGCCCTCCAGGTCGCCTTCCTCGGCGCCGTCCCGCCGGAGAAGCTCGCCGAGGCCGGCGGCTGGAGCGGCATCAACTTCGCCTCGCCCTTCGCGGACCTCGCCAAGCTGCTGATGCTGCACTGGGTCGTCACCATGCTCCAGTTCGGCGCCTTCATCTCGCCGAACGGCGCCAACATCGGCAACGTCGCCTCCTCCGCCTACCTGGCGCAGAACCTCGCCGACACCGGCTTCTTCCCGAAGAAGATCGCCGAGGTGCACCCCCGTTACGGCGTCGCCCGCCCCGCGATGTGGCTCAACCTGGCCTTCTCCGTCCTCCTGCTGGTGACCATCGGCCACAGCTGGGAGGCCCTGGCCAGCGTCGTCTCCGCGGCGATGGTCGTCTCGTACCTGATGGGCCCGATCGCCGTCGGCGTCTTCCGGCAGACCAAGCCCGAGCTGCCCCGCCCCTTCCGGCTCCCGGCCGCCAAGATCCTCTGCCCGCTCATCTTCGCCTTCGCGGCCTGCGCCCTGTACTGGTCGAAGTGGCCCAACACCGGCAAGGTGACCCTGCTCACCCTGGTCTCCGTCCCCATCGCCGCGATCGTGCTGCGCCGCCGGGGCGAGAACCTGCGCCGCCAGTTCGCGCCGGCGTGGTGGATGGTCGGCTTCCTGCTGTGGCTGTCCCTGCTGTCGGCCCTCGGCAGCAAGGAGTTCGGCGGCCACGGGGTGATCCCGGGCGGCCTCGACACCGCGCTCGTCGGCGTGACGGCCCTGGGCTTCTACTTCTGGGCCGTACGCGCGGGCGTCCAGGCCCACCGCGCGGGCCTGTCGGGGCCCGACCCGGTCCTCGGCGGCGCCGGCGGCGGCACGGTGCCCGCCCAGACGCGCCGTGAGGAGCCGGCGGAGCCGGCAGAGGCCACGGCCTCCTGAACGCCGCCCGTACGCAGCGAACAGGCCGGCCCCGGAACGTCCGGGGCCGGCCTGTTCGCTGCGTAC
>NZ_JBPQTS010000036.1:0-49873 GCF_051386455.1 Streptomyces sp. URMC 124 | reverse complement strand
GGCCCGCCCCCGGGCGGACGCCCCGGCCCTGCCGCGCGGCGAGGGCCTGGTGGTGGTCGTGAACACCGGGTCCGGGCAGCGGGCGGCGGGCCCGCGCACCGACCCGGCACAGGAGGTGCGCTCCGCCCTGCCCCTCGCGGAGGTCGTCACCTGCGGGCAGGACGAGGCGGCCGGCCCGGACGGGGGAGCGGACCTCGGCAAGACGCTGGAGTCGGCCGCGCGGCGGGCCCGGGAGCTGGACGGCGCCCTCGGCGTCTTCGGCGGCGACGGCACCGTCAACGCGGCCGCCGTCGTGGCCCGCCGCCACGGGCTGCCGCTCGCGGTCCTGCCGGGCGGCACGTACAACCACTTCGCCTACGACCTGGGCATCGAGTCCCTCGCCGACGCCTGCCGGGCCGTGGAGGCCGGGGACGCCGTGGCCGTCGACATGGTGCGCATCGGCACGGACGGCGGCGAGGAGGCCGGCTGGTTCCTCAACACCTTCAGCATCGGCGCGTACCCGGAGCTGGTGCGGGTGCGCGAGCGCTGGGCACCGCGCGTCGGGGCCTGGCCCGCGGGCGTGCTGGCCGCGGTGCACGTGCTGCGCACGGCCCGTCCGCTCCGCCTGGAGGTGGACGGCAGGCGGCGCCGGCTGTGGATGCTCTTCGCGGGCAACTGCACCTACCGGGGGCTGGGCCTGGCACCGGTGCGCCGGCACGACCTGGCGGACGGCGTGCTCGACGTCCGTACGGTCTCGGGCGGCCCGCTGGCCCGCACGCGGCTGCTCGCCGCGGCCCTGGGCGGCAGCCTGAAGCACTCGCCGGTGCTCAGGACGGCCCGCGTGCGGAGCCTGCGCATCGGCGGCGTCCGGCGGGGGACGCACCTGGCGTACGACGGCGAGATCGCCCCCGCCCCCGGCGCACTGACCCTGCGGAAGGAGAACGAGGCACTGGTGGTGTACCGCCTCCCGGCAGCGTGAGACGCCGACGGGATCCTCGCGGCGCCCCGCACCGTGCCGTGCGGCCAACTAGCCTGGTTCCCATGAACATTCTGGGGACCTCGCTACGGGTGTGCGTCGATGATCTGGACCACGCGATCGGTGTCTACGAACGCCTGACCGGTGCCGAAGCGCTGCGCTTCCACCGCGGCGGCGTCGCGGTGGCCGCTGTCGGCTGCTTCTTCCTCATGAGCGGTCCGGAGAGGGAGCTGTCCATCCTGCGCAAGATCACCGCCACGATCGCGGTGACGGACGTCGAGGAGGCCCTCGGCGACCTGGAGGCGGTCGGCGCCCAGATCATCGCCGGGCCGGTGCCCACCCCGATCGGCCGCAACCTGGTGGCCCGGCACCCGGACGGCTCGGTCTTCGAGTACGTGGACCGCAAGTCCGGCTGACCGGGGCTCCCTTACCTCAGCGGTCATCGACCCTTCCCGCCGCACCCGGCATCGTGAGGGGCACGCGCTCCCGGCCGGCGCACTCCGGCCCGGGAGCGATCACGGCGTAAAGCCGCCGAGCAGCCGCGCGGTCTCCGGATCGGCCGGCAGGAACGTTTCGATCGCCAGCTCCGAGACCGTCACGTCCATCGGCGTGTTGAACGTCGCGATGGTCGAGACGAAGGAGAGGGTGCGGCCCGCGTGATCGATCACCAGGGGGAGGGCGAAGGGCACGTCGCCCTCCCGCCGGGCCCGCTCCCGCCCGGAGTCCGGCAGCGGGTAGGCGCTGACCTCGTCGTAGAGCGCGCGCAGGGCGGGGGAGCGCACCAGGGCCAGCCGGCGCTCCATCTGGTGCAGCAGGTGGGCGCGCCACTCGTGGTAGTTGCGGATGCGGGGGGCCAGGCCCGCGGGGTGCATGGTCAGGCGCATGGCGTTGAGCGGCGGCGCGAGCAGCGACGGCGCGACGCCCTCCAGGAGCATCGCGATGCCGCGGTTGGCCGCCCGCACCTCGTAGGTGCTGTCCACTACGAGCGCGGGGAACGGCTCGTAGCTCGTCAGCAGCCGCTCCAGGCCCTCGCGCAGCCCGCCCATGGCCGGGTCGTCCAGCGGCCGCTCCGGATACACCGGGGCGTAACCCGCGGCGACGAGCAGGGCGTTGCGCTCCCGTACGGGCACGTCGAGATGGTCCGCCAGGCGCAGGACCATCTCCTGGCTGGGGCGGGAGCGGCCGGTCTCGATGAAGCTGATGTGCCGGGCGGAGGAGTCGGCGCGCAGGGCGAGCTCCAGCTGGCTGATCCGGCGCCGCTCCCGCCACGCCCGCAGCAACGGGCCGACACCGGGGGCGTCCACGACAGTCGTCATGATCTGACCGTAACGCGTGGCCCCCGGGGCGCTTCACCCCCGGGTGCGGATCACCTCGGGTGCGCTCGGCTCAGGGGCGGATCACCCCAGGTCGAGGGCGTTGGGCAGGCCCAGCCGGTAGCGGATCGCGTCCTCGGCCTTGACCGGTTCGAGCTCGGGGGCCCGGTAGAGCGGGGTGATCGTGCACCGCTCCGCCCGCGAACCCGTCTCCTCCAGCAGGGCGTTGACCGCGGCCCGCGCGGCGGCGTTCGCGCCCTCCATGGTCGCGAGGTCGATGTCGGTGGCCACGTAGTCCCCGCACAGGAAGAGGTTGGGGATCGCCGTGCGCGCCGAAGGGCGGTTGTACCAGGTGCCGGTGGGGTGGATGAGCAGTTGCTCGTCGTTGACCGGGCGGGGGCCGCCGATCTCCACGGCCGGGTCCAGGAACCATGAGTGGATCTTCGCGTCGCTCAGGACCGTGCGCCCGGTGTCGTTGAGGGAGGCCTTCATCTGCGCCCACACCTCGCGCGCGACCTCCTCGCGCGTGCACTGCTTGGCGGTCTTGCCGTAGAGGATGCCGGGCTTGTCCCACTCCGAGACGTCCACCGAGAGGCAGTCGGCGGCCGCGCCGTCCCCGTAGTCGGCTCGGAAGTCGCGCCCCGACCAGTACTGGGCCTGCCCCACGGAGGTCAGCGACCAGGGGGAGTCGATGTGGTTGACGTGCCCGTGCAGGACCGGCGTCGGCTCCGTCAGATAGAACTGGATGCCCGTCATCCAGTCCGTCTGCAGCCTGTCGCAGCGCGGCAGCTGCGGGTCGGCCGCCCGCACCCGGGCGTTCCAGGTCGTACGGGCGTGCTCGACGGGCATCGCCGAGACGAAGTGGTCGGCGGTCACCGACCGCTTGGCGCCGGAGGCGTCCTGCACGACCGCCTCGGTGATCCGGCCGCGCGCGATCCCCAGGTCCCGTACGGCCCAGCCGATCTCGAACGTGACGCCCAGGGAGCGCAGGTGGGCGACCCAGGGGTCGATCCACGCCTCGTTGGTGGGGGCGTTGAGCACCCGGTCCGGTTCGCCGTCGGCGCCCCGGCCCAGGGCGTTGAAGAGGAACGCCTCGATGCACGTCGACACCGTCTTGGTGCTGGCCACCTCGGCCTTGGTGGCCACGATGTTGCGGGTGATGCCGATGGCCAGCAGCCGCTGGTAGTTCGGGGACATCTTCGCGGCGCGGATGAACTCCCACCACGGCACCCGCTCCCAGGCGCCGGTCCGCCGCGCGTCGCAGCTGGTGAGCCAGACGAGCAGCCTGCTCACGAAGTAGGCCGTCTCGTGGAGGGGGATGGTGCCGAAGGCGTCGAGGAAGCCGGTCAGCGCGCGGCGCAGGGCGTCCGGGGTGAGCAGCGGCGGCGGCTTGCCGACCGTCCGGAACGGCAGCCGGACGTCCTCGTGGCCGGTGCGGGCCAGCATCACCTCGGTCGAGGCCACCAGGTTGTCGTGACAGCCGCCCGGGTTGCCGGGGAAGGGGATGCGGCGCATCGTGTCCGGCAGGTTCCGGTAGAAGCCGGGGAAGAAGCGGAAGCCGTGCTCGCCCGGCAGGGCCTTGCGGCCGCCCCGTGCGCTGCCGGGCACGTCCATGCTGCGGGCCTTGCCGCCGGGCGCCTTCTTCTCGTACACGGTCACCTGAAAGCCCCGCTCGGCGAGTTCGTGCGCGGCCGTCAGCCCCGCCACGCCGCCGCCGAGGACGGCGACGCTCGGACCGGCGGCGGATCTGCCGCGGCCCGCCCCGGCCGGTCCGGTGCGGGGGGTCGCCGCGGCCCGCCCGCCGAGCGCCGCCGTGCCGGCCGTCGCCGCGACGGCCGCCGCCCCGCCGATGAAGTTCCTGCGCGTGCTGCCCGTACCGTCCATGCCCACCCCTGCCGCCGGTGACGCGTCACGTCCGGCGCAGGAGCATAGGAGCGTCACCCTGTGCCTGGTAGAGCGCGTCCGACTCACCGTGCGCCGCGGCGTGACATTGGCGCGAAAGCACCCCTGCCCCGTGGGACGCTTGAGTCACCGGCACCCGGCGCGGGCACACCCCGGGCAACCACGGCAACCACTAGGGAACCCGCCACGGCCCCCCTGCGGGCACCCACCCACGAAAGGGAACGTCATGGCCGTCGAACCGCTCTCCCAGAAGGACGTCGAGGAGCGCCTCCAGGAGCTGCCCGGCTGGACCACGGACGGCGAGCGCATCAGCCGCACCTACCGCTTCGACGGGCACTTCCAGGCCGCCGCCATGGTGGTCCACATCGCTCAGATCCAGGAGGAGCTGGGACACCACTCGGATGCGACGCTGGGCTACAACACCGTGTCGCTCAGCGTGAACACGCACAGCGCGGGCGGCAAGGTCACCGGCCTGGACGTCGAGCTGGCCCGCCGCATCGAGGCCGTCGCCGCGGGGCACGGCGGGCGCTGAGCCCTGGTACGCCCCGGCGGAGCGGGTCACGGCGGGCGCCGGCCCGGGCTCGGGCGGACCCGCGTCCGTCGCGTCCGTGTCAGTCGAGCCCGCGCGCCCGCCGGAACCGGGCCAGGCCCTCCTCCAGCGAGACCACCGGTTCGGGGTAGTCCAGGCGCGCCCGCTCCGGGGCCGGCAGCCGCCACGGCCGGTGGACGGCCCGGCCCGGCAGGCCGGCCAGCTCGGGGACCCAGCGGCGCACGTAGGCTCCCCCGGGATCGAAGCGGAGGGCCTGCGCCAGGGGGTTGAGGACGCGGTGGGGGCGGGTGTCGCTGCCCGTGCCCGCCACCCACTGCCAGTTGAGCTGGTTGTCGGCCACGTCGCCGTCGACCAGCAGGTCCAGGAAGTGCCGGGCACCCTCCCGCCAGTCCAGGTAGAGGGTCTTCGCCAGGAAGCTCGCGGCGATCAGCCGGGCCCGGTTGTGCATCCAGCCCTCGTGTGCGAGCTGGCGCATCGCGGCGTCGACGACCGGGTAGCCGGTCCGGCCCGACCGCCACGCGGCGAGCTCCTCCGGCGCCTCGCGCCAGCGGTCCTGCCGGGGCCGGTAGTCGTGCCGGGCCGCCTCCGGCCGGGCCGCCAGCATCTGATGGTGGAAATCCCGCCAGGCCAGTTGCCGCACGAACGCCGCGGCGCCTGCGCAGCCCGCCTCGGCCCGCTCCCGGGCCGAGGCCGCGAGCTCCACCGGCGAGAGGCTGCCGAAGTGGAGGTGGGGGGACAGGCGCGAGGTGCCGTCCCCCGCAAGGTCGTCGTGGCGGTCGGCGTAGCGCGCGAGCCCGCCGCGCCGCCAGGCGGCGAGCCGGCGGCGGCCCTCGCCCTCGCCGCCGCGCGGCAGCCCGGGCGACGCCGTGCCCCGCGCCAGAGCGGCCGCCGGGGGCAGCGGCTCCGAGTCCGCGTCGGGCACCCGGACGGCGCGCGGGGCCGCCAGGACCGGCCGCAGCGGCTCGGCCGACCAGCGGCGGAAGTACGGGGTGAACACCGCGAAGTGGTCCTTGCCGGCGGGCAGGACGGCGCCGGGCGGCACGGCCGTGACCACCGCGTCGTGCACCCACAGCAGCCGCCCGTCCGCCGCCAGGGCGCTCCGCAGCCGCTCCTCGCGGCGCAGGGCGTACGCGCTGACGCCCGCGGCGACGTGCACCTCGCCCGCGCCGGTGGCCGCGGCCAGCCGGCAGACCTCCGCGACGGCCTCGCCGCTGCGGACCACCAGCCGCCCGCCCCGGGCCCGCAGTCCCTTGTCGAGCGCGGCGAGGCAGTCGGCCAGGAACGCCGCGCGGTTGGGCACGGCGAAGCCGGCGGCGGCGATGCCGGAGTCCACGACGAACAGGGGGACGACGCGCGGCGCGCTCCGTAGCGCCGCGGTGAGGACGGGGTTGTCGTGCAGCCGGAGATCGGAGGTGAACAGGGCGACGGACACGCCCGTGTCCTGGCTTGCCGCACTGCCCCGGCTCGCCGCGCTGTCCCGGCCGGCGGCCGCACTGCGCCGGCTCATCGTGCTGCCCCGTCGTCGGTCGGTACGCCCATCCCGTGATTGTCCGTGCGGCGCCTCGCGGGGGCGGGGCGGCAGGGCCGTTACGACCAGGGAATGTTGAGCCAGGGGCCGGCCGGGTCGCCGAGGAGCAGGCGGTGCACGGTCACCGCGGTGTCGTGTGCGGAGACGGCCGCGCGCGGGTCCCCGGCGCCGGGCGCGAGGGCCCCGCCCAGCAGGAGGCCCGCGGAGAAGGCGGGCCACGACCCGTAGGTCCTGCGGGCGGCCTCACCGGCCGCGAGGACGACCCGTTCCGCATCGGCCGGGGAGCACAGCCGCGCGGAGAGCCCGAGCCGGGCGAGGGTCACCGCGCCCGCGAGGTCGTGGGCCGCGACGGAGGAGACGCGCTGCCCCGGCGGGAGCACGGCATCGCGCACCAGCTGCTCCTCGGTATCGGCGATCCGGGTGACGGTGGCGTCCAGCGCCCGGACCTCCGCCGCGGGCGCGGCGCGGTGCGTCAGGACGTGGGCGACCGCTTCCCGCCACTGTGCGGTGGCCGGTGCCCCGTCCGCGGAGTGCCGGGCGAGGCCCTCGCGGGCCCGCAGGGCGAACCCGGCCTCCCGCCCCGCCCCGTCCCCGGCGAGCAGGCGCTGCGTCAGGTGCCACCAGCCTGCCGGATCGACGACGCCCCACGCGCCGTGCAGGACGGCACGGTCCTCGTCGTAGTCGCGGTAGACGCCGCCGAGCTCGTTCCACGGCACGCCGTCGCGCACCGCGAAGGGCGCGCCGCAGGCGAGACCGTGGGCGAGAGGCCCGTGCAGGGGGCCCGTGTACAGGGACAGCAGGAGGCCGGGCGCGCGCGGCGGCGCCTCGGCGTAGACCTCCAGCCACGCCTCCCGGTCCAGCGGGGTGGCCGGGACGACGGCCGCGGACGGCTGCCCGGGGTTCACCGCCAGGTGCCACTTGTCGTGCGGCCACTCCAAGGCCAGCTCGTCCAGCGCGGTGCGCTGGAAGACCCGGTCGGGGCGCCAGGGCGGCAGCGCGCCGCGCGTGAACACCGGCAGGCAGCGCTTCTTCGAGGCCGGGTCGCGGTACGGCACGAGCGGCGCGGGCGGCACCAGCCCGTCGGCCTCGGCCCTGTCCGCGTCCACGTACAGCTCGGCCACCGCGAGGGCGCCGAGCTGGCCGTCCCAGTCCCCGCGCGCCGTCGCGGCCTGCAACTGCGCCTCGATGTCGGTCGGCGGGGTCCAGGGCATGAGCAGCATGGACGTGACCTTATAGCCGGAGCGACCGGACTCCACTGCGGGCCGGGGGGCCGGGGGATGTTCCAGGTGTTCCAGATGTTCTGGAAGTCTGGATATCTGGATTCTGGATATCTAGAGGTCGAACTGGTCCGGGTCCGGCCCCAGGCGGGTGCCGCTGTCGAGCGCCGCGATCGCCGCGAGGTCCTCGGCGTCGAGGGAGAAGCCGAAGACGTCGATGTTCTCGCGGATGCGGGAGGGCGTCACGGACTTGGGGATCGCCACGTTGCCCAGCTGCAGGTGCCAGCGCAGCACGATCTGCGCCGGGGTGCGGCCGTGCTTGTCCGCGATCCCGGCGATGACGGGGGCGGTCAGCAGGTCCTTGCCCTGGCCGAGCGGCGACCACGCCTCGGTGGTGATGCCGTGGCGCTCGTGGAAGGCGCGCAGCTCGGTCTGGGCCAGGAACGGGTGGAGCTCGATCTGGTTGACGGCCGGCACGACGGACGTCTCGGCCAGCAGTCGCTCCAGGTGGGCGGGCTTGAAGTTGGAGACGCCGATCGCCCGGGCGCGGCCGCTCGCGGCGATCTCCTCGAACGTGCGGTAGATGGTGAGGTAGTCGTCGCGGACGGCGCGCGGCCAGTGGATGAGGTACAGGTCGACGTAGTCGAGGCCGAGCCGCTCCAGGGAGGCGTCGAACTCGCGCAGGACGCCGTCGCGCGTCCAGGTCTCGGCGGCGTGGTTCCACAGCTTCGTCGTCACGAACAGCTCGTCGCGCGCGATGCCCGAGCCGGTGAGGGCCTTGCCCGTACCGGCCTCGTTCTCGTAGACCGCCGCCGTGTCGATGCTGCGGTACCCGGCGGCCAGGGCGGTTTCGACGACGGCCGTCGCCTCGGCGTCGGGGACCTGCCAGACGCCGAAGCCGAGCCGCGGCATCTCGGCGCCGTTGTTGAGGGTGACGGTGGCGGGGAAGGCCTTGCTCACGGGTGCTCGATCCTTACGTTCGGAGAAAGCGGTACGTGCTACTCCATTTGCGAACAGGCGCAACCGCCACACCATTCCCGCACGGCGCGGCATTTTTCACCCGCCAGGGCACACGCCTGGGGTTACTCCTGGTAAAGGGCGTCGACCTCCCGTGCGTACGCCACCTCGATCGCCTTCCGCTTCAGCTTCAGCGACGGGGTCAGCAGGCCTTCCTCCTCGGTGAAGCGGGCGCTGAGGATCCGGAAGGCCCGGATGGACTCGGCCTGCGAGACGAGCGTGTTCGCGGCGACCACGGCCCGCCGGATCTCGGCCTCCAGATCCGCGTCGCGCACGAGCCCGCCGGGGCCCGCGGGTGCCTTGCCGTGCAGGTGCAGCCAGTGCGCGACGGCCTCCTCGTCCAGCGTCACCAGGGCGGCCACGTACGGGCGGTCGTTGCCGACGACCACGCAGTGGGCGACGAGCGGGTGCGCCCGGACGCGCTCCTCCAGGGCCAGCGGCGACAGGCTCTTGCCGCCCGACGTCACCAGGATCTCCTTCTTCCGCCCGGTGATGGTCAGATAGCCGTCCGGGTCCAGCCGCCCGATGTCGCCCGTGGCGAACCAGCCCTGCTGCAGCACTGCGCCGGTGGCCCGCGCGTCGCCCAGGTAGCCGGCGAAGACCTGGCCGCCGCGCAGCCAGATCTCGCCGTCCCCCGCGATGCGCACGGTGGTGCCGGGGACCGGCTGCCCGACCGTGCCGTAGCGGGGCCGCTCGGGCGGGTTGGCGGTCGCCGCGCCGGTCGTCTCCGTCAGCCCGTACCCCTCCAGCACGCTCACGCCCGCGCCCGCGAAGAACAGCCCGAGCCGGCGGTCCATCGCCGAGCCGCCCGACATCGCGTGCCGCACCCGCCCGCCCAGCGCCTGCCGCACCTTGGCGTAGACGAGCCGGTCGAAGACCTGGTGCTGCAGCCGCAGCGCGGCCCCCGGCCCCGCGCCGGTGCCGAACGAGCGGTGCTCCAGCGCCTCCGCGTAGCGCACCGCCACGTCGACGGCCCGCTCGAAGGGCCCGGCCCGGCCCTCGGTCTCCGCCGCGCGCCGGGCCAGGGCGAAGATCTTCTCCAGGACGTAGGGGACCGCGAGGACGAAGGTGGGCCGGAACGCCCGCAGGTCCGGCAGCAGCGCGGCGGCGGTCAGCTGCGGCTGGTGGCCGAGCTTGACCCGCCCGCGCACCGCCGCGACCTGCACCATCCGCCCGAACACATGGGCCAGCGGCAGGAACAGCAGCGTGGCGGCCTCGTCGCCGGGCCGGGAGCGGAAGACCTGCTCGTAGCGCCTGACGACGTTGTCGGCCTCGGCCATGAAGTTGGCGTGGGTCAGCACGCAGCCCTTGGGGCGGCCCGTGGTGCCCGAGGTGTAGACGACGGTGGCCGGCGTCGCCGGGGTGAGCGCCATGCGGTGCCGCTCCACGATGTCGTCACCGATCCGCGCCCCGGCGGCGCTCAGCGTCTCGACGGCCCCGGCGTCCAGCTGCCACAGACGGCTGAGCCCCGGCAGCCGGTCGACGACCGAACCGACCGTCATCGCGTGGTCCCCGTGCTCGACGACGCAGGCCGTCACGCCTGCGTCGCGCAGGATCCAGCCCACCTGTTCGGGGGAGGCCGTGGGGTACAGCGGCACGGGCTGGGCGCCGATCGACCACAGCGCGAAGTCGAAGAGCGTCCATTCGTAGCGCGTACGGGACATGACGGCCACGCGGTCGCCGAACCGCACGCCCTCGGCGAGCAACCCCTTGGCCAGCGCCAGTACTTCATCGCGGAACGCGCCCGCCGTCACGTCCCGCCAGCGGCCGTCCGGCCCTTTGCGCCCGAACGCCGCCTGCCCCGGATCCTCCGCGGCACGGTCGAACACGACATCCGCCAGACCGCCGGCGGGGGGCGCCGTCACCAGGGGCGGCACGGTGAACTCGTGCAACGGGCAGCTCCTTGTCATGCTCCGCACAGCGCGAAGCCCCTACCCGCCCGACCACCCCCTCAACCGCCCCCGAACCACTGACGGTCGGTCGCGCCCCCGGAGTTCCTCACAGTGCTCCGCAACGGGCCAGGTGAGGTGTGACCAGAGCCTGATCACCGAATCGGAAGACCGACAGACCGACGTGGTTAGTGGCGTCCTCTTCCGAAAGGGAACCGCATCGTCCCGGGCGGCAGCTCCCGGACAGCCGGCCCTGTGTCGCCCGTAGAGTGCGGTTATGGATGAGATCCCCTGGTTCGAGTATGACGAGGACGACCTGAACGTCGCGCAACGCGCGTTCGTGGACGTTCTGGCCGAACGCGCGGGATCCTGGCCGGTGGATCCACTCGACACTGTCGTGCTGCCATCGGCACACACCTCCGACGGCCGGCTGATCGTCTACCTGGACATCGGTGACCCGCAACTCAACCAGGGAGTTCTGACAGTGGGCGCCCACTTCGACGGCTCCGTCGTCCGTGGGGGCGAACTCCACAACCAGGACTTCACTATCCGGCAGACCACGAGTGAGTTCGCCTTCGAAGCCGCAGGCACTCCTGCGGAGCTGGCGAACAGAGCGGCAGAATGGTTCGAGGCAGTCCTCGCACGACCGCTGGTTCGCTGCGAATGGCATCACGCGGGAAGGGCGTACGCGGTTCGCTACGAGTACGCAGATACGGGGCGAGGCCTTTGCGAGGGCTTCGAGACCCCCCTCGCCCCCGACGCACTGCAGAAAAGGCTGGCCGCTGACGGCGTGATCCGAGGCCGAGGCCGGATCAACCGTGCCGGCCTGGGGCAACCAGACGTGATCGCACACGTCCGGGGCATCCGCCCCGATCAGTAGTTACGGGACAGCTCTTAAAGCGTGTTCCGCGACACGGTGAGCGCATTTTTCCTGTATGGCTGGGGTTTTGCGGGCCACGTAGCATGCGCTGATCACCACGGTGGCGTCGAGATCGCACCGACTCAATGGGTCGAGGCAGAAGCCCGCCGGGGAGACGTTCCCGGCCTCAACTTCCGGACAGCGGAAGCGGCAGACTTTCTGACCGACCATCCCAGCAGCTTCGAGGTAGTGCTGTCGACCTTCGGCCCCGTGTGGTTCACGGACCCGGTGGCACTCCTGCCGCTGGTGAGGCGGAGCCTAGCATCCGGCGGTGTGTTCGCGTTCTCCCGCAGTCCGGCCGGGCCTGATGAGAGGGCGGAACTCTCGTCGTCGGCCCGCTTCACCAACATCACAGTAGACATTATCGATCCCCCGAACGGTGAACCCGTGGGGACGTTGGTTGTGGCGCGCCGAGACGTAATGGGGGGAGAGGCAGGGCCGGCGCAGGCCGCGCGCGCCCTGGTTCGGGAGGCAAAACCGCTGGGCCGTTGGGTGCGTGGCTGGTCGGGCAACCGCACCGGTGTCCAGGGGGACTTGAACTCTCACCTCGGGCTCCAGCCCTTCAGGCTCTTGACTTACGGAAACACCGACCTGAAGAGGCTTAGTCGTCCCTCATGAGCACAGGCTCTTCCTGGGTGTTTCCGGGCTTCCTTGACCGCTGAGGGTCGCGTGTGGCCACGTGTCACGGTCCACCCAGGGGGGGTGACTCCGGCCGCCCGGCAAACAAGGCGCTGCAACCGAGACGTGGGGCAAGCGCGCCACTCGCTAGCTAGCTGCAGAGCAAGGCCCTCACTGCTTCACGCGGATCGAGTTTGATCGACCCCCTGTGAGAGGCGCCCACTCTCCAGGGGATCTCCGATAGGACCGGCATCGAGCCGTCGGGCGTCCTGAACATGAGGAAGTCGACTGGGCAGAGTTCTTCCTGCCCCTGTCAGAAGAAGATCTCCAGGAATGGTCCGAGGACAAGCCAGACAACACCGAATATGAAGGGCAGAATGCCGACCACCCACAGGATGGCCAGCAGGACGAGAAGGCCCACCAGCGGGCCGCACGCGAACACGCCGTCCCACGCCGACCCGTTCGAACCGCCACTCGAACTGACTGAACGGCGCCGAGTCTCTCGCTGGGCATCGCGCCGTGCTCGCTTCTCAGCCTGGCGCCGCTGCCGCTCCGCCTTGCGCTGAGCCTCCCGCTGGGCCTCGCGCATGCCCTTCTCGACCGCACGCCGGACGTCGTCCCGATCTTGCCAGTCCACCTGGCCCCCTATGTTCTGGACACGACAAATCCGAGTCGATCACTATGCCACAGTCAAGGTCGTCGCCCTTTCCTGACTGTGAGGACGTGAAGCTTCAGAGCTCGTAACAGGAGCATGCTCTGCGGTTCTTCAGGCGCCGCCGGCAGACGAGTGTCGCCCAGCACGACATCCGGGCGTCGGTGAGCGCGGCCGAGAGGGGGCGGAGGGTTTCGGGCACGTCTACCACGTCGGGATTCATCGCAGCACGTGCGACGTCGCGCATATCGCGTCCGGCGAGAAGGTGCGTGAGTGTGAGAAGTCGTGTCCGGCCATGAAGCGGGCTCCTCGCGGACGCCGTCCAGGCGGCCGGCGCGGCTGTGGTGGTGGAGGCGACACCGGAGCAGCCGGTGTCCGAGTACGGGCGGGAGCAGTACGGCCGGCGCTTCGCCGTCGGCGACGTGGTGCGCTCCGGGCATCCGCGTGCGACTGGTTCCATGGGCGTGGTGGTGTCCGTGCGGGGGCCGTGGTGACGGGGAGCAGATGGCGCGCGTCCGCTGGGGCGGGAGCCCGGTCGGCTACGAGCATTGGTCGGGAACGCTCGTGTCCGTCCCGTCTGCCGCCGACATCCACACCGGCCCGGGGCCCTCCTCGCACGCTGAGCATCCGGCGGCCACGAGTATCCGGCCGAGTCGGGTGGTGTGGTCGCCCTCCGCCCCGGGGCTGCAGGCCAAGCCGTCAACGACGACCTGGCGGCCGGAGCCGGACGGAGCCGACGGCCGGCTGCCCGGCAGAGAGGGTGTCGCCACGGTTGAGGAAGACACACCCGTGCCGCTGATCCCCGTCGGGTAGGTGGCCCTTGTGTTCTGCCGCTGCCGCAACGAGACGAGCGTCCGTTGCGTAGGAGTTGCACCTGATAGGAGCCCAAGAGGCCCTCCGGGCCGTCCCGCTGCGTCGCCAGCGTCGAGGCCACCAGGTAGACCCCCGTTGCCGGAGCCGTGACGGTTGTGCCGTCCCGGCTGAGCGGTCAGCCGCCCGACTTCTCGAAGCCCGTGCTCGACCACCCGATCCGCATGGTCTGACCCGAGGCGGCACTGCAGGGCGGCGGGCGTACCCCGGAGACCCGAAGGGAAGCGTCATCAGGGCCGGGAAAACAGAAAACCCCAGATCAACTGGGGTTTTGCTGGTGGGACGTTCATAAGATCCCTTGACCAGGCGTAACAGAGCTAATTGATGTTGAGGTTCCCGCAGACCGCATGATCATTCCCCGAGTGTACGCGCATGCAATTATTGCTGGGATGCACTTACGCCCCGTGGTGGCGACGGAGGTCGGACAAGGCCGGGCTTATGCATCGTGGACGATCTGGAGCGCAAGAGTCTTGCCGTATGCAAGGCAGCTGCGGGTGACTGACGGGTGCGGCAGTGGAGATCACACCTTAGGGCTGGAGCTCTTCGATACCGCCCACGTGGCGGCGGAGCCGCTGGCTGAGCGTACGGTTGCCGAACTTGGGGCACTGCGAGCCCGGTAGCGAGGAGGAGGCACGCCCTCGCGCCCGTTGCCAGCGGAGTCGACGCGCGTGGTTTCATACGGCTTCGCGGCAACACGGAGACCATGTCGACGCCTTCTCCGGAGACCAGGTGGACCTCTGCCGTCCACTGGTCGCCAGAGGCTCAATCCCGGCTGCAGCTTTCAGGCACCGCTGAGCCGATAACTGACGTAGGCGATGCGCCGAGAAACAGGTATCCAGCACGGGACGTTGATGGCCCCCTGCCCCCGGATTCCTCATGCTGCCTGTCGAGCCGTTCGGCCGCATCCCCTGGCTGCTGATCGTCGACCTTGACCCGGCCTTCTTCCAGGTACGGCTCCAACAGATCAACGACTTCAAGTCCAGCAATGGATGCGAGTGCATGGAGCACATCATCCACTGCTCTATCGAGGCAACCACCCGATCTGAGTAGAACTATGCGGCAGTGGCTTCTGCCCAATGCTCCCTCACCCGGCGACGTATGCGACGGCGTCGTGGCTATGGATGCTTTCTAGGTTGCGGACCCTCACCGAGTGACGAAGACCCCGCTCGCGGCAGACGTGGCTGACTTCGCGGGCAATGTCTTCGACGAACACAGGGTGGTCGTACGCCTGCATCGTCAGGACACGTTCATCTGGACGCTTTACCAAGGGGACGACGGGGGCGGACGCACACCGTTCCAAGAGTCGTACGGCCTGCTGCACCCCAAAGGGATAGGGAGTCTCCCCGTGTCCTGTCACGGACAGGATGACGCGGCTGCGCTGGTTGTGGGCGCCGTAGTCAGAGATCGCTTTCGAGCACGGGCACAGACTGGTGACCTCGGTGGTAACCGAGGTGATCACCTTCGTGTCTCCGTCGTCCCAGCGGCCGTCGAACCGGACATCGTGAACCTGGAACGACTCGGTGCCAGTCGCAGGCGCGATCACCGTCGTACTCAACGGGACGGATACCGACACCGCGAGCGCCGGTGCATCCAGGAGGTCCGCACCGACTTTCAGCACGTACGGCAGCTTTCGCGGATCGAACCGGCGAAGGTGCTCGTGGGCGAGAGCCACCATGCGGCTCATGTGGGTGCCACGGCGGTCATGCTGGAGCCGTACGGTCACTTCGATCTCGGCGATGCCCTCCTGACGAAGGTGGCCGTCCTCGAAGTACAGCGGGTAGCGCAGGCCGCTGATGCCGACCTCGTCGATCTCGATGCCGCGGGTGTCGGTCTCGTTTTGGATGTCGTGCATCGCTCACTCGCCCCGATAGGTGCAGCCGGACGTACACGTCTCGCGGACGGTGAGCGCGGAGAGGTCGGGCAGGGTCGGCTTCAGCCGCTCCCAGATCCATCGGGCAAGGACCTCGCTCGTCGGGTTCTCCAGACCTTCGATGTCGTTGAGGTAGTAGTGGTCGAGCTGCGCTTCGAGGGGCTTGAAGGCCTTCTTGAGATCGCCGAAGTCCATGACCCAGCCCGACTCGGGGTCGACGGGAGCCTCGACATGGACGATGACCCTGTAGGAGTGGCCGTGCAGGCGCGCGCACTTGTGGCCCTCGGGCACGTTGGGCAAGCGATGTGCAGCTTCGAAGGTGAACTCGCGGAAGATTTCCATTACTGAATTCCCAGATACTTGTGCGTCTGGAGAGAGAGGATCCAGCGCGGGTTCTTCATGCAGTAGTCGACAGTCGCCCTGGTGTTGGCTTCAACGTCCGGGCCGTCCATGGGCTGGAGCCGGAAGTACCGGAAGTCCAGGTGCTCGAACTGACGAGGGTCGCCGCCCAGTTGGGGGTAGACCAGCTTCAGTTCGTCTCCGCAGGTCAAGACCAGTTCGGAGCCGACCTTGGGGCTGACGCAGAGCCAGTCGATGCCGTTCGGCGGTACGCGGGTGCCATTCGTCTCGACGGCCACCTCGAAGCCGCGGGCGTGCAGGGCGTCGATCGCCGCTTCGTCGAGTTGTAGGAGCGGTTCGCCGCCGGTGCACACCACGAAGCGGTGCTCCCTGGACGACGACGGCCATGCCTGCTCGACGGCCCGAGCGAGGTCGTCCGGGGTCCGGAACCGGCCGCCCCCTTCCCCGTCAGTTCCGACGAAATCTGTGTCGCAGAACTGGCAGATCGCACGGTGACGATCCTTCTCCAGGCCCGTCCACAGATTGCACCGGGAGAAGCGGCAGAAGACGGCCGGACGGCCAGCGTGACTCCCTTCGCCTTGCAGGGTGTAGAAGATCTCCTTGACCAGGTAGGTCATTCTCACGCGCCCTGGTATTGCACGGGGTCGGTGACGCCGGCCTCGGCGAAGCCCTTGAGGCGGAGCAGGCAGGTCTCGCAATGTCCGCATGCCCGCCCCTGCTCGTCCGGGTCGTAGCAAGAGGAGGTGAGGGAGTAGTCCACGCCGAGGCGCAGGCCCTCACGGACGATGTCGGCCTTCGACATGGCGATGAGCGGCGAGTGGAGCTTAAGACTCTGCGTGCCCTCGACCCCGGCGCGGGTGGCCAAGTTGGCCATGCGCTCGTAGGCCTCCATGTACTCGGGGCGGCAGTCCGGGTAGCCGCTGTAGTCGACCGCGGTCACTCCGGTGAAGATGTCGCTCGCCCCAACCGTCTCCGCATAGGCGAGGGCGAAGGAGAGGAAGATCGTGTTGCGTGCCGGTACGTACGTAACCGGGACGCTGCTGCCGGTGTCCTTGTCTCCTGCGTCGTCCAGAGACTCGTGCTTCGGAACGTCGATGTCCGACGTGAGCGCGGATCCGCCGAAAACTCGCAGGTCGATGTCCGCGATGACGTGCCGAGCGACCCCCTGCGCCTCAGCCACGCGCTTCGCGGCCTCAAGCTCCACGCTGTGCCGCTGCCCGTAGCGGAAGCTCAGCGCGTACGGCGTGTAGCCCTGGTCCTTAGCGATCGCCAGAACGGTCGTTGAATCCAGTCCGCCACTCAGTAGAACGATCGCGGGACGCTCCGCCATGCCTGCTCCTAGTTAGCTCCGTGTGTACTGCGGCAGCTTACGCGAAAAGTGACAGGTAGAGTAACGACGACAGACTGGTAGTTATGAGCGTCGGGAGCCGAGCCGCGTGAGGCAACTTTCACTTGTGGTCACATGTACGGACCGTAAGGCTGTAGCGCCGGAAGCTTCGCTGCACGCAAGGTCACTGCCAGGCGGGACCGTGGAGGAACGCTCGACCACCTGGAAGGGGCGCGTCGCGGACGCCTCCGCTACTCATCCACTCGACAGGCTCTACTGCGGCGACCACTGGACACAGTCGCGTCGCCTCGTCGCTACAGCCGCCAAGGCTGGTTTCGACGCACGGCTATGGGTCGCGTCCGCCGGCCTCGGCCTTCGGCCAGCATCCGAGCGAGCCCCGGCATACGCGGCGACCTTCAGCACGCGACACGCTGACTCGGTAGCCACCTCTGCGGATGGAAGCGCCCAGTGGTGGAAGCACCTGCAAGATGGACAAAGCCGCACAACACTGCAGGAACTCGGAAAAAGCGGGCCAATCTTGATGGTTCTATCCGAGGCCTACGCGAAGGCCATGGAAGCCGAACTTCGAGCCCTAGGTGCCGTTGCGAGCGAGGCGCTGCTGGTAGGCGGTGTCGAAGAGATCCCCGGCCTCCGAAGAGTCGCCTCCGATGCAGGGCTGCGACTCGCGCTCGGCGGAACCCTCACGAGCCTCAATGTCCGCATGGCCGCTTCCTGGCTCCAGCACTGCGAGGACAGTCGACTGACCTCTGAGACCACCAGTTCCGCCTGGCACGTGTGGGCGTCGGCTGTACCGAGGCCGGAACAACTCAACCGTCAGCTCATGACCGATGCAGAGGTCATCGCCTTCATTAGGCAGGAGACGGGGGCTCAACCGGGCATCTCACGGACGCGGCTGTTGCGGATCTTGCGCGACAGCGGCCGAGCATGTGAACAGAGCAGGTTTGCCACCCTGTTCAAGCGAACCATGGGGGATCAGTGACCGAGAACCTCATCACACGCAGAGCTCTGCGGATCAATCAGCACCCCGACATCCCCTTGTACCTTTTTGCCCTGGAAGCCGGAGAAGTCGACCTCGTAGCCGACGTTGCGCGGATCTCACGCGATGAGGCCGGAAAGCTCCTCGGCTACCAGCGCCCCGAGAAGAAACAGCACGTAAAACAGATCTTGGAGTATCTGGACGGGGACGAGGTGCTGTTTCCGAACGGACTCATCCTCGCACTCCCATCCTCAGTACGTTTCAGAGGAAGCCGCGGACCGAACCCTAGCGACGGCCTTGCAACCATTGGGATGCTTGAGATCCCACTGCCAGAGTCACGGGAGGCTCCCCGTCCGGCTCTCATCGTTGATGGCCAGCAGCGGAGCCTGGCCCTTGCCCGTACTCGGAATGCCAAGTTGCCTATCACAGTGGCTGGCTTCGTTTCCGAAGATCTGCATGTCCAGCGCGAGCAGTTTTTGCGGGTCAATACAGTGTCGCCGCTCCCCAGCGACCTGGTTTCCGAACTCCTACCGGAAGTAAACACTCAACTGCCTACCAAGCTCTCGGCTCGTAAACTTCCGGCAATCTTGGTGAATGCGCTAAGCCAGGATGGCGACTCACCCTTTAAGGGCCTGATCAAACAAGCATCGACGACAGCTAGCCGGAAATCTGAGACGGTCGTTAAGGACAACAGTCTACTTCAGGCGATCACCGCGTCATTGTCGCCTTCTGGGGTGCTCTTCCCTTACAAAGACTTGTCCAGCGGAACCATTGATACGAGCACTATTCGCAAGATCCTTGTCGTCTACTGGACGGCCGTGCGAGACACCTTTCCTGACGCCTGGGGAATCTCCCCCAATAAGAGCCGACTAATGCACGGCGTCGGCATTCGGTCAATGGGACAGCTCATGGACCGCGTCATGGAGAGAGTGATGTTTGAAGTAGACATCAACTCGGATGAGGCGTACAGCAAGGTCATGGCCGAATTGGCCCTGGTCGAACCCTACTGCCGCTGGGCCAAGGGGCGCTGGCCCGAGATTAACTACAACTGGAACGAATTGGAGAACATCACAAAGCACATCAACATCCTGTCAAATTACCTGATTCGCGTTTACCAGAAGGCAAGGATGGGCGCAGCGTGAGGTTCTACTTTCCGGACAGTCAGGACCAGGTCAGTCCGAGTTATGACTTCCTCAATGAGGAGTATTCTCCTTTTCGCGTCCGACAACGGGACGATTTCTACGCCCATCAGGCTGTGAAGCCGGCACCTTACGACGGCATCCTGGTCAGCAAGGCCATTGTCGACGGGTCCGTCAAGGGGGCGGGTAAGTACAGCGCACCGCAGCGTGAACGTCTCTACCGGCTTGGCGTGCGGAATTTCTTCAGGCTCCCCAAGACGATGAGCAGCCTGGGAGACTGCGGAGCCTTCAACTATATCAACGAAGAGCGCCCACCCTATACGGTTGATCAGGTACTCGATTTCTATATCGGCTGCAAGTTCAACTCCGGAATCAGCATCGACCACGTAATCTTCGGATATGAGCCCGAACTCACCGAAGAGGACGCAAACCCTGCATGGGTAAAGCGACGCGAGATCTCGCTGGAGTTGGCTGAAGAATTCATCGCTGCTGTCCGATCACGCAATTCCAAGATCCTGGAAGAAGACGACAAGCTCGAACCGGTCGGCGCAGCGCAGGGCTGGAGCCCGGACAGCTACGCCGACAGCGTTGCCCGACTTCAGAAAATGGGCTACAAGCGGATTGCCCTAGGCGGCATGGTTCCACTAAAGACGCCCGAGATCGTGGCGTGCCTGAAGAGGATTGCACAAGTTCGCACAGAAGGAGTTGACTTCCATCTCCTCGGAATCACTCGCGTAGACAGCATGGAAGAATTCGCGAAATTCCACGTAGAAAGCTTCGATAGCACCTCTTCTTTCCGTCAGGCCTTTATGGATGAGCGCAACAACTATCACACCGCAGATAAGGCCTACACAGCGATTCGCGTTCCGCAGGTCGACGGAAATCCAGCTCTCAAGCGATTGATCCTGGCCGGCGTCGTATCCCAATCCGAAGCAATCAAGGACGAGCGAGAGTGCCTTCAACTGCTGCGTGATTACGACAAGGATTTGGTGGATGCCTCAGAGGTCTTGGATGCCTTGCGCCGCTACCAGGTGCTCCTCGGCGATACCAAGAAGCTGAAGCAGTTGGACAACCAACTGAAGCGATACGGCGCCACGCTGACTGACAGGCCATGGAAGCACTGCACATGCGACCTCTGCCGGGAACACAAGATCGAGATGGTCATATTCCGTGGGTCCGAGCGTAACAAGCGCCGCGGATTCCATAACATGACGGTACTCGAAGCAAAGATGCGCAAGCTGTCGTTGACATAATCACCCAGAACGCGCATAACACCCAAAGTAACCCAACAGGAGATGATGTGGCCGACCGCTACGAGCTGAAGCTACCCGCCCTCAAGATCCTCCAAGGCGCCAAGGAGATCTACTGCTTCGCCGTCGACGGCAAGAAACTGCACGACTTCGCCGCCGTGTCGCGCATCCGCCGTGATGACCAGAAGCGGTTGCAGGGGTACCAGCGGCCCGAGGTCCTCAGCCACATCCGCTCAATCCGCCGCTACCTCGAGTCCGAGGGAGCGATGCTCCCTAACGCCGTGGTCCTCGCGTTCGACGAGCGGGTGAGGTTCGAACCAACGGTCCGCGGCGGCGATGTGAAGTACTCCATCCCGGGCGAGCTGATCATCCCGGTCGACGAGTCACTGGCCGACGACGAGAAGCCGGCCTGGCTCGTGGACGGACAGCAGCGCAGCGCCGCCATCAGGGACGCTGACCTCGCTGAGTTCCCTGTCGCCGCCGTGGGCTTCATCGCATCCGGGCAGGAAGAGCAGCGGTCGCAGTTCATCCTGGTCAACTCCACCAAGCCGCTCCCCAAGGGACTCGTGTACGAGCTCCTGCCCGAGACCACCGGCCAGCTGCCGCGCTCTCTCGCGCGCAGGGCACTCGCCGCGAGGCTCATGGTCCACCTGAATATGGGGGACGGTCCGTTCAGCGGAAGGATCAGCAGTCCCACATCCCCCACCGGAGACATCAAGGACAACAGCGTTCTGAAGATGCTGGAGCACAGCATCTACGAGGGCGCCTTGTACCAGTACCGCAACGCCACCGACGGCACCGGGGACGAGGAGCGGATGCTGGCCCACCTGCTGGCCTTCTGGACGCCAGTGGCAAGCATCTTCCGCGAGGCGTGGGGGAAGCCCCCGAAGGAGTCCAGGCTGACCCATGGGGTGGGCATCCAGGCGATGGGCTTCGTCATGGACCGGCTCACCGCGGATGTCCCGGTCGACAAGGTCGACTGGGATGACGTCCGTGCCATTCTGCGTGGGCTGGAAGAGCACGTGGCCTGGACCTCGGGGAAATGGAACTTCGGAGATGACCATCAGCCCAACTGGAACAGCCTGCAGAATACGTCCAAGGACGTACGGCTGCTCAGCAGCTATCTGCAAGCCCGAGTCAGCGCCTAGCCCTTAGCTCGCCTGTCGCTGCCCGAGGCCTTGCTGCGGCGGCCGCCCGGTCCTGGGCGGCCGCCGTTCTGTTAGGACTCTGCTGCTGCGAGGCGGAGCGCATCGACCGCAGCGCGGAGGAGTGATGCGGAGCCACTCCCGTTCGCATATCCGACGTGCTTTGTCGTCTTGTTCTGATCAATGAAGCCGGTGGCCGCGTGCTTGGCGCAGCGCGTGGCCAAAACGATCACATTCGCAGTACGGGCCTTCTGCCGCAGTTGCGGCGTGCCTACGTGGTCGTAAGCCGTCAAGACCTTCACAGCGGGAGCGAGCCGCTTCAGTTCCTCCTGGCATCGGGTGAGCACTGCCTCGTCCAGTGAGTAGAGCAGCAGTGTCGCCGAGGGGAACTCGACGGGCGTGCTCTCCTTGCCGTCTTCGCCAGCAGGAGCATCCCAGGAGAAGCTGATGCCGAGGTCTTCAGAGAGCCGGCGCGCGAAGGCAAGGTCTACCTCAGTGAGGCGGCGGCTGTGTGCAGACAGAGGCCCGAGCAGCTGCGAGCACAAGCTCGTGCGGGCCTCAGGATCAGGGCACGCTGCAAGGAACAAGCGGTCGACGAAGTCCAAGACAGCCGAGGCCCGTTCGGGAGCAACCCACCGATCCGTGTCCGAACCGATGTCCTTAAGGATCTCCGCGTACTGATCGGCAGAGGGAGCAGCGCGAAGTGCGATCTCCATCAGCGCCTGCAAGGCCGCCAAGTCGCCAGGGCTGTAGCGGTTGAAAAGCACTGCGTTGCGGATGAATGCGTGGGCGCATTCGGGTGCGGGGTCGTCGTAGCCCACGGCATCGATGAACGAGCCCACTGCCCGCCATAGTTCTCGCGCGGCGCCGTCGCTCAACCCGTCCAGGAATTCGGCGAGGGCCCCATCGTGCTCTGCAGGAGTGGGCCACAGGGTCCACTGTTCCTCATCCAGTGCGTCCTTCGCCGCGCTGTCGCCCTCGGCGAGCGCGAAGAACAGGGCTGGCCAATCGTTGATCGGAGTGGCCGTGTCTGCCGACTCCTCGGGTTGCGCGACCGTGGAGGTATCGAGGTCGCCCGAAGCCTGGGCAATAAGCGCATTGGCCTCGTTCAACACGAGCATGGGGATCTCGGGTGTTTGGTCGAGGTCCTCAGCAGCCGTCACGAACCGGCGTGCGGCCTCTGCGTTCTTGAGGATCACGCAAGCCAGAAGGAGCACCGTCATGGCCTGCGGTCCATACGACCGCGGGTCGCCTGCGAGCAGATCGGGGACGGCCCTGCCGTGAGTGATGAGGTTGGACTTGGCCGCCTCCAGATTCCGAGCCGCGAGTGGCTCCTCCAGAGCAACGGTGTACACGGCGTTCAGGATTGCTGCCTTCACCGGCGCAGGAGGATCTTGCCGAGCCACGTCCTGGAGTGCCGGGAACTGCAGCACCTTGGTACTCGCTCCGAGACGGTCAAGTCTCTTGAGCTTGAGATGCGCAAGATTCGTCGCAGTAAGCCCGCCCGCGGCCGCGAGTTGCTCAAGGAGGTCAAGCGACGCAGCTTCGCCGCCGGCCGCGAGAGCCGCGTCGAACTCGGCGATGAGACGCCCGACCGGCTTTATTACGCGCCATAGCCTTGGCGGACGCCTCAGGTAGGTCTGCTGCATCAGTAGCAGAGCATCAGTCAGGCCCTGCCGGTACTTGTCGCTTTCCCCGGTTGTCAGCCGGAAAGTGGAACGTTCGCCAGCCAGGTCGATGACGGCGCGTTCTACGGGATCGTCCCGGTTGAGGAGAGTTGGACGAAGGCCACCGCGCTCCATGTTGCAGTAAATGTACGTAGGCCCCGCAAATGCCTCAATGAGTTCAGCTGTCTTGCCGGCATCTGCTGGGTCGCGTGCGATGGCGTACATCGAGTACGACTGGTTTGCGGCGACCCAACGAGGGAGAACGATGGGCGCGTCGTTATCGCCCAGCGCGATCTTGACGAAGGGCTCGGTGCGCGCTGTCCACGAGTGCTTGGGGTCCATCTTGGGCCACGCGTCGTTGCCCTCGCCGAAGAACCTGCGCAGGAACGCCTGGATACGATCAGTGGTCCAGGAGGTGGTCTGGTTCATTCTCCGTTCCCCCACCGCTCGGCCAGGTCAATCCGTGCTTGGGCGGCAGCGTCGCTGCCTGCCCGGTAAGTGATCTTTTCGTCGTTCCGGGCCATGCCTCGGATCGTGAAGTTCATCGATCCACTCAGCATCCAATCATTCCCGCACAGGGTCTTCTCGTGGATATCCGGGTCGCGGACGATGTGAAGCTTCCTTCCTGATGCCGCCTTCGTCAGGCGGCGCAGGAAGTCCTCGTTGTGGGGGTCATCGCGGGTCACGACGTGTACCTGTGCGCCACCATGGGCGATACGGGCCACGGCGTCTGAGAGTCGGCACCCCACGGGAGGGGTGTCTCCAAAGAGTGCGTCGTAGGCGCCGTGGCTGTTGTCGAGGACCTGGACGTCGGTGATCCATGCGGACACCAACCACAGGTGGTCGCTGGGTGCGATGAACTCCGCGATCAGCGCGGCGGACAGCATGGTGTCAACGCGAATCGCGGTGTGCTGCCCAGTGCGGAGGGTTCGTTCCTGGGATTTCACTGGGCTGCCTCCCTCAATTCGACCCTGACTCGAATCTCGTTCTGGTGGCGGACCACGCCGCAGACTTCTCCGTAGAGGCGAAGCACATCCCGGTCGATGGGCGTGACCGGAACCTGCTTCAAGGCTTGAGCCATCAGAGTCGCGTCTCCCGCTGGACAGACCAGCTCGACAGCCGAGGTCGCGGTCAATTGCTGCCGGTAGGCGTTATCCCAGGTGGGCTTGGTCACGTCGATCACCGGTACACGGTCATCGTGTGCGGCTTGGACCAGCAGACGCTCGAGGACGGGGTCGTCAGCGTATGGCTGGTAGTGCTTCAAGTCCTGAGTGCGGGCCTGGTGGCCACGAGGCCAGAGAAGACTGAAGACTTGGTCTGCGGTCAGGGATCGGGCTCCTTCCAACTGGAGCTTGCCGGATCCCACGGCGTATGCGATCACGCGGGCGTCGACCTCGACCCGGAGACGTTGCTCCAACTCCGTCCATGCGTCAACAAGGACGAGAGCGGTGACGTCAGTATCGGGCCCGGACCCCGGGCGCAGAAGCCGCGTGGACAGGGCAGCAACGGCTGCATGCCGAGGCGGGCCGTCGAGCCGTGCCCAGGCCTCGCGAAGGACGTCCAGAGCGTCCTCGGCTTCTTTGGCGGAACTGCCGGCCCGGAGTGTCGCCATTGCCTGGGCAGCTGTTCCGCTGGGTTCGTCGATGACGTGCCGGAGGAACCGGGTCAGGGTGGCGTCGACGTACTCGTATTCGCTGGGCGCGAGGCTGCTCGTCACAAGCCCCCAGAATTGCCGGGGATCCTTCGAGTAGAAGTCGACCAACTGCTCGACGATCCCCAACCCACCCACGGACGTTTCGCTGAGCCACACCTCGGTGAGCGAGTCCTCTCCCTCACCGGGGAGTGTGTCAACGATGAGATCGCCGTCCTGTGCGTTCGGGCACGCGCGTTGAGCAGCAGCAAGAATCGCAGCCGCCATCGTGTCGCGGTATGTGCGCCGGGCGAGCCGGCTGGTCTCGGCTGAAATGTCCTCTGCTACCAGCAGCTCCGCTGCCCTGTCCAGAGCTGTGATGACCGTGCTGTCGGCGACGAGCTTGATCAACTCTGACACGAGTCGATCACCGTCGACCTCGTGCTCAGTCACGTCGGAGTCACGGTAGAGCACTTGGAAGATCTTGGAGAGATCGTGAGTCCAGGCGCCGTTCTTCAGCAGCGCACGGACGTCAGGGTTCGTGCGGCTCCCGTCGAGTCCGGCCAGAGCGAACGCGGTCAGATAAATCTGGGCCAGGCGCTCCCGCTGGAACCTGTCGGAGATCTCGACCAAGGCAGGATCGTCCTGAACCGTGTGCAAGAAGGCCAGCGAGCGCCACTGAGGCGTAGTGAGGTACTCCCTGACAGCCGGATCGTCGAGGTTGAGCGGCTTGAGTTCGAAGCGGATGGCATCAACGCCCAAGGCGAATCCGAGAGCGGCCGGTCGTCCCCGGAGTTCGTACCGAACAGTGCGGGCTTGACTATTCTGGCGTTCCCGGCGGACGTTGCACTCAGCGCCGAATGTCATGCGGCGCACTTGTACAGGGTTGCCGGCCGCGTGAGTCGCAAAGCTGACCATGTCAATGCGACGTTGCCAGGGGGACGGCTTCGGCACGGTGCCCTCGCTGAGGGGCGCGTCGTCCTCCACGACGATCTGGGTGCCCCACTGGGGCTGGCCGTGGGACTGGTCCACGATGTCGGGATCGGGTTGGGAAAGCTCCAGGCTCAAGGGGCGGACGACTTCGAGGTTGGTGCCATCGTGTCCATGAGGCTGCCAGGTGCCCTCCAGCCTGCCCTCGGTAACGATTTCCCTCAGGTTGAGCACATTGGCGTCCTCGTCGGGGATCGGGAGCCACGTGCGGTGAGTGTCGTCCATGTACCCGAAGCGCCGGCTGACCCGTCCCGGCACGGCTTCAGTCAATGCCTTACCGATGGGCATGTGTTCGATGGATCCGTCCCCGTTGTCGAAGGGGAGTTCCAGATCGACCTCAGGAAGGTTCAGCGGCTCGAACAGGGTCCGGGTGATGAACTCGGGGAGCATGGCCTTCTTGCCCATGCCGGGGTCGTTTACAAGAGGTTCCCAACGGGAGCGAAGCCGGCGAAGAGCCGTGGGCACGACGGCCAGGAGGAGGGAGCGAGGCTGTTCCCACAACACGGCCTGTGCCTCGTCAACGCTGATCTTCAACGCCTTGACGAGGTGCCGTGCAAACTCGTCCTGGACACGCTCCTCTGTCAGCAGTTGATGCAAGATCCTGATCAGTCCGAGGCGCTCGTTCTCGTATTCGGACAAGATCCTCGGGTCATCCGGGGTCGTCAGGAGCTTCCGCACGTCGCCGCGCCCGACCTGGACACGCATCCTGCGCCCGGCCCAGTCAAGAAGAGCCTGGGCTCCCTGAATCTTGAGGACGTACCGGTTCTTGAGCGGCAGGGTCGTGGCAGCGACCTCCGGAGCAAAGAGCGTTTCGTAGCCTTGGTAGGCCAGGCGATCGCGACCGTAGTCCGACAAGGTCACGATGGTCAGCGGCCGAGTCCCGCGCTCTCGGCCAGCGCGGCCGCGGCGCTGGATGAACGAAGCGGCATTCCGCGGTGCCTTGTGTTGAAGGACGAGACCAACCCGGGGATCGTTGAAACCCACCTCCAATGACGCTGTAGCGATCGTGAGGTTCGCATTGCGGTTCACCCCCGCGTCCTGGGATGAGGTCCGCCCGATGATCAAGGGGTGCATGCGGAGATCGGGGTCGAGTTCATGACCGATCCGCTCGACGAGTTCCCAGTTCTGTCCCTCGAGGTAGCGGGGCCCGGGCTCAGGGCGCGCACGTGACCGCAACCCGGCCAGCACGTCACCCCGGCGATTCGTGCGCCCGCGGTGGTCCTGGTCGCCCTCGGCGTCTCGGAGGTACTTGTAGAAGCGGTTGGTGACGTCCAGGGCATCCGTGAATAGGAACCCGCTCGAGCCGTAGAGGAAGGCGTCGTCACCGTTGTCGAGTACGCGGCCCCAGAGCATCGCAGTCTGGATCGACGTGGACAGGAGACTGGCTCCCGAGACTGGGTCGCCTCGCAGCGCGAGCGCGTACTCGCGGCCTTCTCGCACCATGGTGGCATCGTCGGGTGCAATGGGGTCCACGTCACTCTCGCGCAGACCGACCAACTGTGCGAAGAACTGGTTCGCGTCGCGCAGTGTGGCGCTGAGGCCCACGAAAGTTACGGGTTTGCCTACTGCGTCCCTCCATCTGCGTAGGAGGTAGGCGACCTGTGCCCCGTGCACTCCCGAGTAGGTGTGCACCTCATCGAGGAGCATCAGGGACGGCACGCTTCCCCCGCGCCAGCCCAGGAGGCTATCGAGGTAGCCGTCGGCGCTGCAGTTGTTCAGCATCTCCGTAGTGGTGAACAACAGGTGCGGCGGGTCCTTCTTCAAGGACTCGCGAGTCAGGGCGAGTTGGCCGTCCGGGATTTCGTCCCCGCAGCGTCGACATATGAGGCGTTCAACGCGTTCAGCGCGGTCCCTGTCGGACCAAATCAACTCGCCGTCTTCACACTCAGGGCTGGGACAGGGAAGGAAGGGACACACGGCGCCGTCCCCTACACGTGCCCAACGGCCAGAACCTCGTCCGGGCTGAAGTCGCCAGTCGTCGGCGTGATTCGGGGTGCCTCCGTAGAGTGCGCCGAGACGCAGAGGCCTCTTCCTTTGGCTGACGAGCGCGCTCTGAACGCTGCGAGCATTGACGATCGCATCGCGCAACTGATCCCGCAGCAACTCAGTTCGCGGATACAGAGCCAGAGTGTGGATCCTGTTCTGGACCCTGTTGGTCGCGTGCTCCGCTATGGCTGCGAAGGCGGGCAGGTAGAAGGACAGCGTCTTGCCGCTACCGGTGCCGGCGCTGACGATGATTCCCTTGGAACGGTTTTGGCCCTGGAGTGAGGAGAAGACAGCTTGCGTTGCCTCCAACTGAAAACGGGCGAGGTTCTTGCCTCCCAGTTGGTCCTGGGCAACGCGGTCTTGGAGATCGCCCCAACCGGGAAGGGTGCGCAGCTCCTTGAGTGCTTGGGGGCCTGGGATGTCTCGATCAGGGTAACGGCGGTAGCGAACGTGTAGGCGGTAGTCAGCAACGAGTCGCTTCCCTTGCCGCCACCATCCGTTGGGGGTGTCGTCTACCCAGTCTCCGCGAGGGCGGAAGAGTTGGCGCAGTCCGGCAGTCAAGCGCAGAGCCTCGGCAAAACGAGTGCGGTAGCGGATTGATCCGTCGCTGGGCCAGGGCACCTTGAAGAGCAGCGCGCGGCCCTGCATCTCGCGGAGGATCTCGACGGCTGATAGTGCTGGCGGATTGTTGCATTCGTCGAGGAACTGCTCGATGCAGCTGAGGACGTCATCCTCCGAGAGCGCGCCTTCCGTCATGCCCCACATGAGGAGGGGCAACTCAAGGTCTTCAAGTTGGTTCAGGAGTTCGTTGGCGAACTTCCGGCCTACTGTGCTCTGGTTCACGAACCCTTCCTCTTCAGGATGATGTGGGCGTCCATCCGGCATTCGCGAAGGAGTGCGATCTCTTCGTCTGTGACGTCGCTTAGCGTCAGGCCAGGTTGCTCACGTAGCCGATTTAGCAGGTCGACGAGTGCTTCCGGCGGGTCTTGAGTGTCTTGAAGGAGTTCCGCTAGGCCGGCGTACGTGGTCGCGAATGTGGTGATGGCTTCTTTAGAAGCCTTGCCCCTGGCGATGCGCTCCAGTTCGAGTTGTCGCTTGGAAGCCTGCTCCTCCGCTTCGAGTTCGACGAGCATCGAGATTCGCGCCAGGGGCAGGTCCGCGAGGAGTTGCTCAGTCCAGGCTGACCAAGCGGCTTGGTTCTCTTCCGCGAGACGATCGGTTACTGCCTGTGTCTTCTTCTTCGCCGTGTTGAACACCTGGTTGGAGGGGAGTCCGCTGGGTCCCAGACTGCGTTCGAATCCAGCCCTGCCGTCATCGATGCCGGACAAGTCGATGTCGAGTCCCGCGCCGCGGGACTGTAGGGCCTGTGTGACGGCCAGTTGCGAGCGAAGCTGGTTGAGCTGGGAGCGGAGTTCCAGCAGCCGGCTTGATACACGAGTGGCCTGTCGCTGAGAGTCCTCGCCATCCGCGATACGGGAAGCGTGATCCTCGAGCAGCTTTGCCTTCTCGTACACGGACATCCGAGTCACGGCTGATCAGCCCCTTCGACTGCCAGGGAACGCCATTCGGCGATGAGTTCTTGCACGCCCTCGGCTGCGCTCTTTGCGGCCGACGAACTCGCCCGCAGCTCGGCACCCTTCAGTGCCTCATCAAGCCATTCGTCAGCGACACAAAGCAGGTTCCGGATAACTTCGATGGAGGCCCCTCGGTCTTGGGCGGCCGTGCGGATGCGCGCAGTCAGACGCGCCGCCTCGGGGCGATCGTCGTCGCACCGACCCAGGTCATCTTCCAGAGCGGAGATCGCGGACCACTCCACAGCACCTGCCCGCTCAAGGAGAGTATCGAGTTCACGTGCTCGTTGGGCGGACAGCGACAGACTGACCTCTCTTGCCCTGTCGACGGCAGTTCTGATGCTGGCCAGGGTGTGATTCCCTGGGGTGCTGCGGGGTTGCCGCATTCGGATGTCGCCCAGCCAGTCCTTGAGCATCGTGACTTGCCCGTCGATCAGCGCGGACCATGACGCGAACGGTTTGACTGCGGGCTTCACCCACTCGGGGATACTGCCCGCTGGCGTTTCCCACGCCCAGGTGGCTGTTGCCTCTTCCAGTAGAGGGATTGCCCGGGCTGCGTCGATCACGCCCACGGCTCCTCTGCTGCCCTGCGAGATGCCGATTCCGGCACGGATACGCTTCACTAGGGCGCTGCGGGCCGACAGGTGCTGGTTGAGGGCGGCGGTCCACCGGTCCGGCCTCGACATTACGCCGGTACCTTCCCAAGCGTCGCCGTCGTCCACCGCTGCCGCCAGGAGTTCTTCGACACTCATGCCAGGCCAGCACCGGCCAGCAAGACCTGCCCCGAGTATGGATGCCCGTAGGCCGAGCACAAGGTCGTCGTCGGTGACTTCCAGGTTGCGTTGGACTCTGGATGCCAGCGCACCCGCGTGCCGCTCGGCCAGGGTCGCGAGCCTGCGGATGTCCTCACCGCGTACTTGGTCCAACCCGTACTGCGCACGAATCAAGCTCTGGAAGAACCTGCTGTTCGTCGCGCTCCGCTTGAACTGGATCGGCGCGCTATCGGCACCTGTAATGCCTGCGACAGCAGAGCCTTCGATGCTGACGACGGTGGCGTTGTTGGGCCAGCCCTTCTCCTTCACGTTGCTCTGCGCCTGCATGAGCGGCGCGTTCCAGCGGTACCGCTCGGCTACCGCGGTAGCGATGACTGTGCGGATGGCTCGGGCGTGATCCTGCTTGAGGTCGTCGCCGCGGGTCACCCACTCCTCGATGTTCTGAAGGCTCCGCTGAACGGACGGCGGATAGGTCTTGTCTTCCGTCTTGGCAGTGCCAGGCGTGGCACTGGGTTGGGGGGAAGGCTCAGCTTCACGCCGTGGCTGCTTCAGAGGGGTTTGGGCTCCAGCAGCCATGGGGCTGAGAGCAAAGGCCTCCATCACCGTGGGATCGATTTCCAAGCCCTGAGCAGCCGCGTCGCCCCAGAATTCAAGGATCAGCTTCCGGCGTGGGCCGGCCACCTGATCGTTGGTATCGATCAACGATCGCACGCTTGTGTCAAGCGTCGTGTCGATGTCAGCGGTGGGGAAGCTTTCGGAGAAGGCCGCATCGGGAAACTCCCCACGCTGCAGCGATCCAGCGTGCTCAATGAGAATGGGCCGCACCACACTTCCGAGCACCGTTCGGGGGACGAACCCCCACGGTTCATCCTTCGAAGCGGTGGAGTGGACCATGCGAGTCAGGGCTGAGCGGTTGAAGGGGTAGAGCCCGAATCCATCCGCTGATGCTCCAAACGCGTCGTGGCAACGCGGCTGCAGGGGGCAGGCATCACACGCGTTCGGCGGCTCGGCACCGCCTACCTGCTCCAATCGATCCTTTCCGATGCGCGCGGCGTTGAGGTAGCGGCCAACGAATGAAGCGATGGCTTCTTCGCCGGTGTCTTCTTCGCTGAAGGGCACGTCGAGGTCATACGCGTAGCCCAGGTTTGCCTGTACACGGGTGAGGGCGGTCTCTGGCAGGTCACGGAAGTAGCCAGTCGTTACCGCCATAAGGGTGCGGATGGGGGCTAGCCGTGTCGCCCCCTCACGGTGGGCGGCTTCGACAAGGGCGTCCAGTAGGTCCTTCTGTACGCCCTGGATGAGAGCAAAGTCTTCGATGAGGAGAATGATCTCTTTGCCCTGTCGGTGGTACTCCTCGCGGACAAGGGTCATCGCTTCCAGCAAGCGGCCCATCCCGAGGTTGAAGCTGCGATTGATCGCAGTCTCCAAGTGCTCGTTCAGGAGGTCGATCGCGATCTCCTGGAGTTCGGCCTTGGCGCTGAGAACCTGTACCCACTTCTTGGCCAGCGCCGAAGCCTTGCTGACATCTGTGATGTCTAGCGGGAGATCATCGACGGTGAACTTCGGCGGGCGATCTTTGTCACCCTTGGTGCGATCTCGTAGGAGGTACGTGGCCAGTTGTGGAACAAACTTCTCGGGCTGGAGCATGAATTCGCTGACGTGTGGATCGTCAAGGAGTGCTCCGAGACCATGAGGGCCGAAGAGTTGCCGCGCGGGCCCCGAGACGCCGCGGCCGGTCTCGGCTACGAAGGTCTCGTTGAGGGAGTGGATCAGCCGCCGAGCCAGCACTGATGCGTCGATGTCAGCGGTAAATTTGTCGATCTCCGCTTTGAGTTGCTTCAGTTCGTCACTGTCTGCCTTGGCGATCAGGCTTTGCACCACTGCCTTGAGGCTTGTTCTGTGCTTCTCAAGGTAGATGATCTCGCGATCACGGCGCCCGTCGTCGACCAGTTCGAGGTGCTCGCGGACCCATCGGACGAGGTGAGACTTTCCCGACCCGGACTCGCCCACGATGGGCATAAGGAGTGCGCCGCTGTTGGACTCATGATTCAGGAAGTCGTGAAGAACCGTCCGCTCGTCGACCGGCTGCCCCTCAAGCACGAGTTGCCGGCCGTCGAGCCGCGCTCGCTGGATCCGCAACGGCGCATGAGTGGCCCGAAACACGGCCGCAGATGGGGAGATGGCTTCAACGCTGATGGTGTTGGCGGCCGTTGCGGGGTCCCAGCAGGCCTTTCCGCGGAAGTCAGGCACTGGGGGCCTCCTGGATGGTGATGTCGCTTACGTAGCGCGGACTGGAGGGCTGCTCTGGATCGCTCACCTGCAGCACCATTGCGGCATCGGAATCGAGTTCTAGGCGCAGCCAGCCCTCGTCGTTACCGCGGAGCAGCGCAAAAGAGAGAGCAGGGCCCGCTACACGGTCACCGGGGTTGGGGAGGTGGAGAGCCAGGGAGTATTGGCCGCTGGAGAGTACCGGCAAATGCTCGCGGACGCTTCGTACGGCTGTTACGGCATTCACCTGGCGGCCCGGCTCCCATAGGCACTGCATGACGTATCTGACTGCGGCGGTGCAGTCGGGTACCAGTCGACTGCCACCTCCGCCGGCAAGGAGTGGTCGTGCTGCGAGCCCTAGCGCGTGGGCCCAGTCGCAGAACTGCCGCCATCGCTCGGCGTTCACGACAGCTGGTCCCGCCTCGGGTCTGAGAGGGGTCTCCTTCATGAGGTCCTGCGCCTGGTCCCAGTCCACAGCAGGGCCCATGGGATCTAGCGTGAGGAACCATGCGAGGGCACGCGTGAGGTCTCGGGATTCCCTCTGTTCATCGTTGTCCCCCAGACCACTGTTGCGCTCAGGTGCGAAGACGGCGCTGCGCAGCGCAGCCGCAAATGCGTCCCAGTCTTGGCCGTCGAGATGTTCAGCGGGTCCCATGAGCGTCAGCTCACCAGTGGATTCGGCGACGTGGAGCAGCCCGAGCTCCCGCAGCGTCTTGACGGCCTTGTTGAACATCTCCGACGCGTCTTTGTCACCGGATGCAAGGGTCGGTGGGCTCAGTAGAGCGCGGGCGCCGTTGAGTGGTACCGGCTTCTTCGAGTGGGCCAGTAGACGGACGACTGCCCACATGGGGTCGGGGCGCGAGGCGTCCACGTTGATCAGGGCCATCAGAACGACTCCAACGCGGTCTGAACGGAGAAACTTTGAGCATGAAGAGCACCGAAGGCCAGGCCTGGGCGACTCGGATCCGGCGTACTTCGCGGGTGGATCAAGTAGGTCACATCTGGTGATTCAAGCCGCGACTTGAGCACCCGGTCCATCGGTGAGGGATCACCGTCCAGAACCCAGACGATGGGGCCTTCGTAGAAGCGGAGCAGATCCGCGTCGGTGTCGCAGATGATCGGCCGCGGTGCCACCTCCTCCTGAAGAGCTTCGGCTAGAGATGGGGTGATCCCTGGCCCACCAATCACATTCATGCCACGAAGGGCCAGCATCTCCAGCAGCCGAGGCACCTTGACCTGGCGGTCCGTCTCGGTCCCCCACCACAAACTGAGGCAGGACGCGGTGCCACGCATGCGCCGGAGTGGATCGTGACTGGTCCGGCTAGGGGCTGGAACCAGTGGATGAGGGTCTCCGCCCAGCTTGTAGAAGCCGTTCTCCTGCGGAAGGCCTGTCGTTCTGCAACTGGGGCAGCCGCGGCAATTCACCCCCGTCAGCAGTGGGGCACCGCCTTGCTGGACCCGGTAGTAGGTACTGAGAACCTCGCCTGTGCATCGATCGCCGCGTAGCAGAGTGCGGAGATCGGCTAGGGCCTGTCGCTGCGCGGTGATTGAGCGCCGGCGCTCCGCTTCGAACCGACTCCGGAAGTGCTCCTCGTCGTTGGTCTGAGTGTCTTCGAGCGTGACGTCCACATGCGTGGATGCCACCTCGTAGAACCGGTCGAGGCGTTCCTGGAAGGCTGCGCGTGGTTCGTCGTCGTGTCGCTGGGGCGGCTCAGGAACGTGGAGACCGATGAGCCCGGCGCGCAACATGAGGTTCAAGGTGCGGATGTTCCAGTCGCGGTTTGCCTCCGAGGTGTCGTGGACGTTGTCCGGGATGGAGTCGAGGTTGACGAGGTAGTGACGCGGACGTGGGTATGTCTTGTCCCTGAGCGTCCACATCCACCGCCACCTCAACCACGCTTTGTCTGCGCCGATGATTGCTTGCCGATTGATGCCCTCGGCGACGGGCTCGTCCCGGGGGGCGGACGCCAGGTAGGCCACGGACGGACGTCCGTCCCGGCCTGTGCGCCCTACCTCCTGGTAGTAGCGGTCGACGGTTTCGGGCAGGCAGGCGTGCACCACACTGCGGACGTTGGGTAGGTCTACGCCCAGGCCGAAGGCTGAAGTCCCTACGACGATGTCGTATCGGGTGGGCAAAGGGCCCGAAGCGGAACGGCCGCTCCAGCCTTCCACTGTGCTTCGGCGTTCGTCGGGGCTGGAATAGCCGGCGACGTCAGCTACTCGTGCGAAGCCGGCTGTGCGCAGGCGGTCGAGCCACGCCTTGGCGTCTTTCCGCTCTGTCACGTACAGAGCTAGTGGTTTCGGTAGACGGTCGATGGCACGAAGGATTGCCTCGGTGCGCTGCTCTTCGTCGGTGAAGGCATCGATGTAGTAGCTGGGTTCATGGCGCACCTGGGCGCCCCAAACGATCTCGGCTGGCTTGGGGTCTGCGAACAGTTTCTCGAGCGTGGTCACCTGCTGCTCGGTGAGTGTGGCGCTCATGCAGACCGTCACGGGTGCACGTCCGGGTGGTGCTGCGCTCAGCCAGGTCCGACGGTGGACGGACATGGTTTGGAACTCAGGTCGAAAGCCTTCGCCCCATTGCTCGACGAGGTGGGCCTCGTCAATGACGAAGTAGTGAAGGTGACCTGCCTCGGCAGCATCTTCCAGTGCAGACTTGAGTCCAGAAACGAGCGATTCAGGGTTTGTGAAGACTATCCGCTGTTTACCTGTACGGATATCTTCTCGTATTTGTTGCTTGAGGTTCTCGTCGAGGCCGCCGATGTAAGCGTAGCGGTCGGAGGGACTTCGTCGTCCGCGGCTGTTCAGCAACTCCTGGGCGCGACGTTCCATGTCCAACGCGAGCACGACAGTCGGCACTACGACCAACGTGACACCGGTACGGTTACTTGCGAGCAGAGCCGGAGCCTGTACGAGGGCGGTCTTGCCGTGGCCCGTCGGCAAACAAGCAATGACAGTGCTGCCAGGCTCTGCGAGTGCCACAGCGCGCGCAGCTTGCCGCTGCCCGATTGACTTGTACTGGGCGTAACCGCTTCCGAGAGCACGGATCCAGAAGGGGTCAGCAGGACACGGCTCCAACTCAAGGTGTGTTTGGAGGCTCTCCCCGAGGTGGACCTTCTCCAAGTCGTACGTGGCTGCTTCGTCAGCCTTCTGATCTTCCCCGCCGGGGTGCCACGGCCGGGCTGTGACCAAGACACGACGGCCGTCCGGGAGCGCATGGCAATGCATCTGTTCCCACTGTTGTCGCGTGGGCAGCGGTGCGCCAGGTGGTGCTGAAAGGCCAAAGGTGTTTCCGCTGGCCTGAGCTTCGAGAAGGATCTGCCGTGTCAGTGCTGCCACGTCACGCCACGAGGCCGTCTGTTCAGCCAGGCCGTCGAGGGCATCCTTGAGCCGTCGCAATGTGCCGCCGTATTCCGGCTCCTCCGTCGGGACAACGAACGGCCAAGCGTCAAAGAGTTGCTGTGCCCCAGCCCAACTGTCACGCACTTGCCTTGGCCCCCTTTCGCCCAGCGCGGAGAACGCAGGTTGCAGCCATGAGTCGTACGCTGGGCTGCATGAGGCCGTCGATGAGTAGACCGGCGGTCTTCACGTCTGCCAGTTGGCTTTCGTCCTCACGCAGGAGGCGACCGGCAGCCCTGCGGGCCTCTGCTTGCGCCCGAGTCACGGCGAGTCGCCGGCGACCGCGTTCCTGAGCCTCGGCGCAGAGTGCCTTCAGGTCAGTGACGCGGAAGAGTTCGTCGCGTGCGACCTTCTCCGCGGTCTCAGCAGCATGACGGAACTCCGGCCAGCCACCGAAGACGTCGATGAGAACACGAATCCGCTGGCCACTCAGGTTTTGGCACTCTCGGTTGTCGTAGGACTCGTTCAGCCATTCGAGCGCCGAGGCCAGCGTCAGCGCCTCGGTGCTTCCAGCCCGCACCCACACTCTGAGCGTGAACGGCGGAAGGAGGAGATCGGCCTGGCGCTGCAACGCCCTTTTCACCTCTTTCCGGTTGGCCATCGCCTCTGCCGCCACGGAGGCGTCGGCCTCAACCAGGAAGTCGAAGCCGAAGTAGGGCTCCGGGTCACCCATGTGGCTGGGGTCCACGCGCTGGTAGGCAGTGGCCTGGCCACGTTCGTCGATGTCGCTCAACGCGGCGAGTGCGTCGATGAAGGGGTTGCCTATGCGGAACAACCTTGTGCCAGGATCACGCAGGGCCCTGGACCGATTGAACGTGCCCTGGGCCATGGCAGGATCCAGCGCCGCGGTCTGCGCCACGTAGAGCCGCGGCGGCACCTGAGGCCGTGACCCTACGAGGTCGAAGACGGCCTTGCCGGCTGTGCGCTCGTAGTGGCGGATGTTGATACCACCAGATCCTGCGCTCGTGTACCGGAAGACACCGCGCTGGATCTCCTTCCACTCCAGTTCTAGCCCCCTGAGGTTCTTGACCATGCTGTCTCGGCCATCGACATCGAGGTAGATGGCTTCGAGCATGTCCATCTTCTCGATCTGTTGGCGCGCTTCGCGGAGCTGGTCTTGGACTCGTTGCTGGGCGGACGCGAGCCCGGACGGGCCATCTCGTAGGGCGTCGCTCCACACAGCGTCGTGGCCTTCTGCGATGGCGTCCTGCAGTGTCGACACTGATCTCGAGAAGACCTCGTAGCCGTCACGCAACAGGTTCAGCCACGCCGTGCCAAGGGCTTCATCCTCGGCGCTTGCGCTGAGCACGTACTGGCTGGCTTTATCGAGTTGGCTGACGGACTCGCCACTGGGATAACGGTCAACCCGTCCGATCCGTTGTTCGAGCTGGTTGGGGTTCCACGGCAGGCGCATATGAACGACGGCACTCGCGGCCTGAAGGTTCAGCCCGTCCTCGGCGGTGTGGTCGGCGACAAGGACGGACGTCCCCGGCGCCGTGCGCCACTTCGTGACCGCGTCCTCGGAAGCTGCCGCTCCGGCTTGTGCTGTGTGCTCCACAACACGGGCTGTACGAGACAACCGCCGTAGGTGCACCATGAGTTGGCGCGCCAGCACGCCCGCACCGCAGAAGACAACGATGCGTCCACCGCGATTCAGAGTGGGGACGAGGGCGTTGACTGTCGCCTTGAGCCGCTGGTTGCCCTCTGCTTCGTCGAGGTGCCTCTCTAGCTCGTCGAGTGCTTCCACCTCTGCGGGGATAAGAGGGGGCGTGGCGAGCATGGCCTGCTCCTGGGCACTGAGACCGGCTCGTTGCGCCGCCTCGCCATCTCCGCGGACTCGCCAGCGCAGGGCGTCGACGAAGTCGTCGAAGGGCCCGCCCGTCCTGGACATGAGGACGCCGAGGACGCGGGCGTACACGGTGGTCTGATCTTCAAGCCCGGCATCGAGCAAGGAACTCGAGACGCCAATGCGCCACTCCGTAAGGGCACTTTCAACCGCGTCGAAGGTGGACGGCAGAGTGATGACGTCCAAGAGCTTCCGCCCGCGGACAGTGTAGGGTTCGCCTTCTTCGGAATCGTCTTCTGGCCTCTCCACCTGGTCGCGCCGGTGTCGGATCACCCGGCGGTGGAGGCGGTACGTCTCGCTGATGTGCCCCCGCAGCTCCTCTACGCGCAGGGAGAGTTCATCCGGTTCTACTTCATCGCGGAGGTCATCGTCCTCAGTGAGACATTCGACGATCCGATCTGCAAGGTGCTCAAATCGGGGGTCATCGGGGAGGATCCGCCGGATGTCGTCGAGCGTGGACCTCAGCAGGAAGGTGAAGGTGGCATCCAGGGCGTAGACGCTGTCGGCCAATTCGGCTCGTAGGGCATAGCGGTGTTCAAAAGATTCGCGGTCGTCCCAGCTGTAGAGGTCGCGGTCGAGCAGGTGCAGCAGGCCGAGGTGAGTGGTGTAGTGCGAAGTCACGGGGGTCGCGGACAGGAGCAGAAGCTTCGGTGCGGAGTGAGCCAGGGCGGCTAGCTCCCGGTAGGGCGAGAGGCCCTCGTCGGCGTTCTGCACCAGTGCATGGGCCTCGTCCACGACGACAAGTGCACTGTCGTGGTACGCGGACCACTTCTCCGGCGTCTCGTGGGACGTGATCACAATCCGGGCTGATGGAAAGTCGTCGACGAAGAACTTGTTCCGGAGCTCCTTGTCCCACTGGCGCCGCAGTGGCTCGGGGGCAACGACCGTTATTCGTGCCTGCGGATCGTCCAAGAGAGTCTGCCGGATAACGAAGCCAGCCTCGATGGTCTTCCCGAGGCCTACTTCGTCTGCGATGAGGTATCGCTGCACTGGATCAGTGAGCACCGTCATTGCCGCGCGGATCTGATGCGGGAAGACCTCGGCAGCCGAGGACAGCAGCGCAGCCATGTTCGCGCAGGCAGCTCGTTCGGCAACGAGATCACGCAGGAAGGGAAGCCGAGCGTCGCGGAAGAATCCCGACTCGCCACCACCACTCGTGAGGACTTGGAGGGGATCACGAACGGGGCGGTCCCAGCGCACTCGGAGATCGCACTCGTTCGCACTCTCGTTCCACTTCTTGTTGGGGACCTGGATGAAGTATTCCGGGAGACGCTCCCCCGTGACCCGGCCAGCGAGCCAATCTCCGGTGCTCGGTTCGCGCCAGTAGACCCGCGTTTCGGCTTCGAGCTTGGCACGCCAGCAGCTCCTCGCCGGCACAGGCTGAGAGTGGACGACCTCCTCGGCTACTGATTCGAAGAAGTCGACGCGCAGCATCTCGCCGTCGATGGCGCCAACCCGGCCGACGCCCGGAGCCCCCGTGAACTCGACGAGGTGTCCAACCGCGAAGCCCGAAGACATCCTTCTGCTCGCCCCCCACCTGCTGATTTAACAACTGGCACGAGCTTAAGCGCATCCACTGACAACGCAGTCGACGGAGTAGATCACGAATTCGCATGCATGTTCGATATTGGAGACTACGTGCCCCTGCGGCACCTCTCTACGGTCGCCGCATACCTACCTAATAGGGACTAAGTGGATCTATCGCGTTGGTTCGCTAAGTGCATCGCGCCGCAAAATACGGCTGAAACAACGTCTTGCTCAGAGGTGACACCGCCATCGCAGCGAGCCGTGCACAGCAACGCCCTCGCGCGACCGCTGGGGAACGACCTCGCCTGACCTGTGCGTGCATGCCCGAGGCGCGCCCACAGGTGCGCCCGGATGTAGCCGACTCATGCCACCCTGGTCTGCATATGCTGCCGACAGTGCACTCACTCCCAGACAGACTTTCCAAGGCCAGGAGCCGTGCCGATGTCAGTGGCCTGGGTTGTACTGTCTGGGCGTTCGCCTCGCTGTCCGTCCACGGCGTGGTATCGGCGCAAACCACCGCATCACCGAAACAGAAAGAAGACCGTGAACGTCCCCGCCCCTGCCGGTATCGCGACCCTCGTCGCCTACGTCGCCACCATCCCTGCCGCCAACCTTGCCGTCACCCACTTCGGAGCCGTCCCCGTCGGCTTCGGCTACGCCGCCCCTGCCGGCGTCTACATGGTGGGTCTCGCCTTGGTACTTCGGGACCTCGCCCGTGAGTCCGCCGGCCGTGGTGCTGTTCTCGCGGCCATAGCCGTCGGCACCATCCTGTCGTACTTCCTTGCTGACCCGGCTCTGGCTGGCGCCTCAGCTGCCGCCTTCGCGGTGGCCGAGACAATGGACTTCGTCGTTTACGAGCCTCTTCGGAAGCGCGGCCTGCTGATCGCGATGCTCGCCTCGAACGCCGTCGGCCTACTCGCAGACAGCCTCCTCTTCCTCAAGTTGGCCTTCGGTTCCTTCGAGTACCTGACCGGCCAGATTCTCGGCAAGGTATGGATGACCTTCGCTGCAATCGCCGTGCTTGCCCTCCTTCGACGCCGCAAACAGGCGAGCGCGAACGCCTGATCACCCTCAGCACCGTTGGTGACGTCATCGGGGGTGCCGGTGTGGTCTTCGCGTGGCACTGCCCTGTGTATGCGCAGTACCAGCACAACTCCCCGTGAATGTCTGGCCATTGACGCCAGGGGCGAGTCTCAGAGTCAACTTGCCTCGCTCCTGGCGCCTCCGATACGGTCGCGTCATCAATGAGGGCCCCACCATGCCTAGGTCTGGTGGGGCCCTTTTACGTCCTCTCGAACCCGGGGGGGGGGGGGGACCGAGTGTCGCGTGCCACCGTCTTCTTCAGGTTTGGCGCCCAGGGAGACGGCGCCGTGCTCATGCGAAAGGACAACTGGTGAGTACACACCATGGCACAGGCTCCAGCCAGCAGCCACCCGGGCATGGCCCCGCGGATGACGTCTGGGGCTCGGAGGCGCCGTCGTCGACGTCCGCCCATGCACGGCGCGCAAACGTACAACTGCTGGTCGGCGGCCGCACCATCTTCGCGGTGTACATCTCGCCCGCGATTGTGGCAGGTGCAGCAATTGCGTCCCTGGTACTCGGGGCGGCGAGATGGGGCCACTGGCCTTGGCCGTAGAACCGTGAGGCAGGCCGCGGGAGCACCTGCTCCCGCGGCCTTCGGGCGGCCATTTAAGGCACAGACGGAGTCCTGCAGTGTCTCGCCGGCGTGGCCCGGGCCGCGCGCTATCTGTAGCGGCGGGTCGACACGAGCCCGACCTTCGCCGGCCCTGCCCACCTCAACGGCATTCCGGGACACAAGGCCCATCTGAGCCGGCGTTGCCTGCCCGAGCAGACCCATCCGGGATAGTGAGGCTTCGTTCGTCTCCGTACGCGAGACCCCAAATCGGACTCGTGTTTACGGTGGGGCAGCAGACCAAGCGTCTGGAGATGAAACTGGAGGACGCTGCTGAGGCTTAATTCGGTAAACAGCGACATCACCGGAGGTCGCTGCATAATTCGCAGGCAACGGTCGCTGCAGTAGCCGTGCGGCCTGCCACTGCCCGGACGCGGACCAGGTTCGTCGCATCGAGCTCCGAGATGAAACTCGCGTCGATCCAGGACACGTGTGGCCGGTTAAGCGGCCACACGTCAGGATCGGACAGTGCCTGTTTTCCTGGATGCTTCCGAGAGTTCGGGGCGCCTGCCGTGCCGCCTCCCAGAATGCGGCGGGTGGTGTTCGTCGCGGTGCTGAGCTCGGACGGGCGGGGCGGCTTGCCCTGGTGGCAGACGACCTGTCTGGAGCTCTTCCCCGATGGATACTCCCTTCAGGGTCCGTCCGAGCCACAGAAACCTACCGTGAGGCGGCAGTGCGCGTACTCCGCGAAGCGGTCGGCGCGATACCGGTGCGCGGGGGCACTGTTGAAGGATGCCGCTGGGCTCAGGTGCCTGTGCCCGTAGGCCGGAGCCGTCGAGAGGCGCACGTGTTCATCTTTCGTCTCGCTGCGGCTGATGATCCGCCAGAGCATCTGCCTTGGAGGGGAGCGACACGCTGGGCGGGGCCTGAGCAGTGGCAGGAGTTGCGCACACTGTGCGATCTGCCGGATATGGATGTGCTGTTGACGGGATACATGGAGGGGTGGATCCCGGACGGGCGGATCACGTTGGGGCCTTGAGTCCCGGCACCTCGGCACCCGCTGTCACTCTGCCCTGGCGATCGTGGTGGCGGTCTCCTGCAGGGCCGTGGCAACCGCTGGCATGTCCTGTTCACGCAGACGTACGGCGGGTGCGTACACGTAGATCGCGGCAAGCGGTTCCCCGATGCGGTTGCGGATGGCCACGCCTACGCCGTGCAGGTCGTGTGCACTTTCCTCGAGGTCTGCCGCCCATCCTCGGGCAAACTTCCTCCAACTCCACCTCAAGCAGTGGCCACTCAGTGATGCTTCCTGCCGCCGCGGCAGGGAGCGCGGCTGGGAGTGTCGCGCGTACATCTGCCGGGTCGCGCAGTGCGAGCAAAGCCTTGCCCGCCGCTGTGACGTGGGCGGGGAGCCCCTGTGCGAGCGGAACGCTGACGCGCAGGACATGCCGGCACTCGACTCCGTCGAGTAGTCGGACGACGGCCACATCCAGGGAGTACAGGCACACCGTCTCCTGTAGCTTCTCGGAGAGCTCCTCCAGGGGTCTGCGCGCCTGTCGTCGGACGTCCAGCTGGTCAATCGCGGCCAGTCCCATGCGTACGAGTTGCGGACCCGCTGAGTATCCGTGCTGGCCAGGATCGTGACGCAGGAAACCCGTGCGATGCAGGTGACCAGGATGCGGTGTGCGGTGGAACGTGAGATACCGAGCTCCCGGGCGGTTTCGGTGACACCGATTTACCCCCGGTCATACGCCAGGACTAGAACATCCAGGGCCTTCGTCGTCGACGCCAAGGCCTCTGTCGCCGACAGATGCTTGCCATCCACCATGAAGGAACCGTAACGCTCAAACGTTCCCGGAGACCGGGAGCTTCGACAGAATCCACACGTCAGGATTCTGTGATGGCACGTCTCACAGTGCTGGTGCGGCATCGCACAAACCCGGCGAGCCAACTCTGCGCCAAGACGGATCGAGTCCTGCGCTAACTCCGACCGGACTTGCCGTGCTTGAGCGCACTGTTGACCGTTTGATGGCGCCTCACAGGAACTGCGTGCGTGCCACAGTGTGCCGTCCCTACACTGGCAGCGACCTTCCTTAGGAGTTCGCTATGGCGGGATACCGGACCAGCGCACCTGCGTCAGGCAAGGGTGTCTACATCGGCCAGGCCCGGCATGCCGTGAAGGAGCTGATCACTTCACTGCGCGGCGAGTTGGCGACATTGGAAGCTGTGTACGCGATGATGTGCCAGGGCATCGAATCCACCGATGTCCGCGAAGAGCCGCCGGACACTGGCGAGGACGCGGGAACCGCCCAACCCTCCCGGGAGGGTTCGCCTGAAGTTTTTGTCGCCGACGAGAATCCTTCGTCCGAAGAGGCGCGCCCGGGCATGGGCACTCGGACCCTGGGGTCACCGCGTAACGGAAGCATGCGCGATGCGATCCTCACACTCCTGTGCGCCGCTCAAGAGGCAATGTCCATCACCGATATCGCGGCGGCGGTGCGCCCGGGAGCGGACGCGACGGTCCGCTCATCCGTAGGAAAAACCCTCAACCGTATGAAGCAGCTTGGCGAGGTGGAAAACGTAGCACCGGGAACGTTCCGGGCCGTGCTGTCATCCCAGGCCGCTTGATCCATCCGAGAACGACCCTAGCCCAACAAACAGGCCTCCCTCGATTAGCGGTCGAGGGAGGCCGCCAAACACGCGAACGGACGCTTCTCCTAGCAGGGTCCGGTCCGTCGCGCACGTTCACTCTAGCGCCCCCACGGGTGGCGTTAGAGGGCGTCTGCGCCATTCCGCACTTGAGCGTGCACGACTGACCTCAAGTAGGCAATTGGGGATCAGTCATGAGCACATTGGGTCGCATTCGATCCGGGCCAGAGCGCCAGGCCCAGGGCGCGCTCCAGTCGGCAGACCGTCAGTATATCCGGCCAGGTGGCGCCCGCCAGCAGATCGCCGATGGTCTGTCTGCCGACGTTGCTCTGGGCGGCCAGGGCACGCAGCGAGAGCTCCGGCCTCTCACGCAGGGTGGAGGTGAGGCGGCGAGCAATCGTCTGGACCACCGCCGCGGCGGGCTCCCCGGCAATCCGGGCATCCGGCCACTCCTCCGGATCGACGGCGTATCTCCATGGCGGCGCCGTGCGCGCTCGGCCTCCGGTCATAAAGATTTGTTCCTTCAGATCGTGATCGACACTGACACCAGTGGCCGGTTAACCGGCCGCCGGTCATGGGCCTTGCGCCTGGAGGTCGCTGTGTCGAACCGCCTGCTGGCCTACGCACCGAAGGCGGAGACGGTGCCGCCCGCCTAGTGGCGCCGCATCGCTCCGGTCGTCCGCTCGCTGAGATTCATGGCCGTCGCAGCGGGACCCTACGGCCCAGACGTGGTCATGACACCGCTCGCACGGCTGGTCGCCTGGGTCGAGGCCCAAGGCCTCCCGTTCGAACCCTCGCTGATCTTTGACCAGAGCACCGTCGAACGGTTCATCCTCGTCGGCTGCCGCGACATGGCCGCCAACAGCCGCCGACCCTGCAGCAGCCAGCTGCGCCGGGCCTCCGAAGCACTCCTGCTGGACCAGCTCGGACAGCATCCGCCGATCCGGCTGAAGGCCACCGACGCCCCAGTGGCCCCCTACCCGCCGGCAGAAATCGCCTACTGGCTGATCTGGGCACAGAGCCTGTCCACCCCCGCCCAGCGGCGCAACGCCTGTCTTCTGTTCTGTCTCGGCGTCGGCTGCGGGCTCGCCGTTGAGGATCTTGTGTACGTTCAAGGGCGGGACATCCTCGCGGGCCCCACCGGCCGGGCACTGGTCAAGGTGCACGGGCGCCGTCCGCGCACTGTCGTATGCCGATACGCCTACGAGGAACTGCTGACGAAAGCCTCCCACATCCCGGCAGACGCGTGCGCCTTCCGGCCGGACTGGCAGGACCGCACCAGCAAGCACATCGCATCCGACTGGCTGGCCAGGTACCCGCGGATCATCGGCCGTTGTGACGGTGCAGTGCTGCAGACCCAGCGGCTGCGCACGACCTGGCTCGTCGATCTGCTGAATGCAGGTATTCCGCTGAAGGTGAATCCTCAAAGCGTCCGGACTCGTGACCCTGCACAGCCTCTCGCGCTACCTCGTCTTCCTCCACGACGTGCCTGAAGCGGAGGCATTCGATCTGTTGCGGGGGGCGGCATGAGCACGAAGAACCCGGAGGACCAACCTTGCCGGCGTACCGGCCTCGCTTTACGCCCTGCACCGCAGGCCCCCGGCCGTACCCTCAGCGACCGCGTTGTGAGGGAGGTCTTCGGCCTCGTGCGCCACAGCGGAATACTGGAACGCCTTCCCTCCAACGAGCACCGGCCAGGCCCGAAGGGCTTCCCGTTCCGCACAGTGCTGATCGGCCTGATCCTGTCGCAGTACATGGGCAAGAGCGCGAACATCAACGATGCATGGGAGACGCTCTTCTTCGCCTTGTCTCCAGGGTCCAAAGCCCTTCTTGACGTCCCCGATGTCAACCTGCACGCAACCCGAGAAGAAATCGACCGCGTCGCGCACCACCAGTACGCGACGTCGAAGCGCGTCTACCGGTCTTGGTCCTTGATGACTGGGCGCCTCGACCCAGCACCGCACGACCGCCGCAAGCGGCTGTCGCTCAGCGAGGCGAAGAAGATCCGACGGAAGTGGAATGCCCGCGACAGCCAGGACACCGTGCGCAACCTGGAGGCCATCGCCCAGGATCTGGTTCTCGCTCCGGTGATGGCTTCCTACCGGCGCGGCGACTTCGCTCGGTGGCCTGGCCACATCGCGGTCGACGACACTCCGGTTCCGGTCTGGGGCAATGAGCCGGACTACCACCAGGGCCGGGCCTCGCTTGAGGTCACCGCCGGGATGTACGTGAAGGGAGGAACGCAGAAGAAGTCGGGGCCCAGCGGTAAAGCTGCAGCCTCCACGAACACTGGCACCCGGCGCGGCACGGCAAACAACGGCTAGTACCTCGCAAGACCAAGTCGGGACAGGAGAAGAAAGCCAAGGCGCCGGAGAAGAGAGAGTTCCGCTACGCCATGATGGCCCGTTCCCGGGCCATGGCCATGGCGACCTCGCCGGCGCCTACCCCGCGGTCTGCCTCGGCATGATCCTTCACACCCCGGGCACCGAACCCGGCCCGGCCGCCCTGCGCGCCATCCAGCCGGCCTTCGAACGAGGCCTGGTCAAAGACCTGTTCTGCGCCGACCGGGGCATCACCCAGGCCAAGCCTCACAACCTGCATCTGCAGCTGCTCAAACTCAGCCTCAACGCGGTGAAGCACTACTACGACGACAAGGTCGACCGGCAGGGAGAGTTCCGCGGCATGCGGCTGTTCGGTGGCGAGATCTACTGCCCGCTGATGCCCACCCCGCTCGTCACTGCGGGCGCCACGTACTTCGACAGCCGCACGTACGAGGACCGCGCCCTCGTACTCAGCCTGATCCAGTTCCGGAAGGACTACCAAACCAAGATCAAGGAGTACGGGCCCGCAGGGGACCAGCGTCGACAGTGCCCCCGCCCTCGGGTCCCACGCCACGGTCACCTGCTACCGCCGGCCCCAGCCACGCCCGTCCACCGTCGTCGACCTCGATACCCCCACTGTCCGTACCCCGGCAGCACTGCCCACCATCCCCAGGCCCAAGCGGGTCACCCCCGTCTACCCAGACATCTGCAGGGGGAAGAGCATCACCGTCCCGGGTACCGTGTTGGCCAAGTGGCGGCAGAAGTACCCCCTGTTCACCCCTCTGTGGCAGGAAGCCTGGTCCGGACTGCGCAGTCAGAACGAGGGCGGCAACGGCGACCTCAAGAAGTCCGCCCTCGACAGCATCGACAATCCTCAGCTCCGCCTGCCGCACGGACGCGTCGCACAGACCCTGCTCAATGCCGTCATCATCTTTGTGGCGAACCTCAGAGCCATCCGACGGTTCCTCCGCGACCAGGGCATCCAGCCCCGCAAGGCCAGCACGCAGAGCGCCGCAACCCAACCCGGTGAGCCCTCCGACCCGCCCCTGGCGCGACCGCTTCCGGCCGAGGACGTCGGGCCTCCGCCACGCGAGTGACGCACCTCCGTCGCGCTCCGCCCCCTGAAAACCCCACATGCCTACGCCACGGCTACCAGCCGTCGCGCAGGCATGTCCTGTTTCCGCAGGTGAGCGGCGCAGTACCTGGACCGCCACCGCCTCACCCTCTCATCGAGCCGATCACGAGGCTCAAGGCCCCAGAAACGACGAAATACCGGCGAGTCACATGACTCGACCGGTAATTCGTGAACGCTTCGGGACGATCTCGTGAACGTCCCTTTGCTGGTGTCCGAGGGGGGACTTGAACCCCCACGCCCGATAAAGGGCACTAGCACCTCAAGCTAGCGCGTCTGCCATTCCGCCACCCGGACCGGGTGTCGTCTTCGCGGGGTGTTCCCCGCGGCGACATGGATAACAATACCAAGGTTTCGGAGTGCTATTAGGCCTCTGTCCTGCGGAAACGCTCCCTCGAAAGGGACGGCCCGGCCCAGGCCTCGTTTGCGGGGTCCCGGGCCGGGCCGCGGTTGCACGGTTCGGCTACCGGCAGTGGACTGGAGGCATCGGCCGAACCTCGGACAATCTGACCGGAGGTAGCCATGGTCAAGGTCACGCAGCTGGCCGGTGAAGGTGTCGCGGGGATGGAAAGCGACCCGCCGTTGTACCACTTCGATGCCACCACGGAAGAGCTGGGACGACTGGTCGCCGATCCTCGCCGCTTCCTGGAAGACGCCGGGCTGCCCGCCTCGGCAGCCAATAGCATCACGCTGAGCAAGTGGACCGAGGCGTACTCGCCGGAGCACGGGTGGGCGCTGAGGAAAGACGCCGGAAGCGCCTCAAGCTGTTGCTACGTGACGGACAACAGCATGACCTGCCACGTCCACGCGCAGTGAGGCGGGACACCCTGCCCTTGCGGTGCTGCGCGGCGTGTCCGCGCTACGTACTACGTCTGCAGGCGGTCGCCCGCTGCGAGGACGGCTTGGGCGAGGGCTTCCGCGGGTTGTCTTGACGCGCTGTCCGGTGCGGTGCCGTGCAGGAGGACCACGTCGACCCCGCCCAGTTCGGGCAGGCCCGGGCCGGAGGGGAGGCGCATCAGGCCGGGAGGGATCATGCCGAGGGTGTGGGCCATGACGCCCAGGCCCGCTCGGGCCGCGGCCACCAGGCCGTTGAGGCTGCCGCTCGTGCACACCACCCGCCAGGAGCGGCCGCTGCGCTCCAGCACCTCCAGGGCGCGTGCCCGGGTCACCGCGGGCGGCGGGAAGGCGATCAGGGGCAGCGGGCGGTGGGGGTCCAGGCGCAGGCGCTCGCCGCCGATCCACACCAGGCGGTCGCGCCATACGAGCCGGCCGTGCGGTTCGTCGGGGTGGCGTTTGGCGAGGACCAGGTCCAGCCGCCCGGCCGCCAGCCGCCGCTGCAGCGTCTCCGACAGGTCGACGGTCAGCTCCAGGTCCACCTCGGGGTGCTCGCGGCGGAAGTCTTCCAGGACCTCGGGCAGCCGGGTCAGCACGAAGTCCTCCGACGCGCCGAACCGCAGCCGCCCGCGCAGCCGGGTGCCCGCGAACCAGTGCGCGGCGCGCTCGTTCGCCTCCAGGATCGTGCGGGCGAAGCCCAGCATGGCCTCGCCGTACTCGGTCAGCCGCACGCTGTGCGTGTCGCGGGCGAAGAGCTGCCGCCCGGCCGCCGCCTCCAGCTTGCGGACCTGCTGGCTCACCGTCGACTGGCGGACGCCCAGGCGGACGGCGGCCTGGGTGAAGCTCAGCGTCTGCGCGACGGCCAGGAACGTACGGAGCTGCACGGGCTCGAACACGTCACGAGCCTAGCGCGCGCTCATCGCGATCCGTGATGACAGTCAGAGCGGCGAGCGGGCTTCCGGATAGCCGCGCGGAACGGCAGGCTGGTGCCATGCCGCGCATTCGTATACGCGTTCCCATCGACCCTTATGTAGCGGCCCTCCTGGGCACCGTGGCCCTCGCCGCGCTCCTCCCCGCCCGAGGCCAGGCGGCGTCCGTCGCGGGCGGCGCCTCCACCGGCGCCGTGGCGCTGCTGTTCTTCCTCTACGGCGCCCGCCTCTCCACCCGCGAGGCGATGGACGGCCTGCGCCACTGGCGGCTGCACCTGACCGTCCTCGGCTGCACCTTCGTGCTCTTCCCCCTCCTCGGCCTCGCCGCCCGCGGCCTGGTCCCCGCCGTCGTCACGCCCCAGCTGTACTCCGGGCTGCTGTTCCTGTGCCTGGTGCCCTCGACCATCCAGTCCTCGATCGCCTTCACCTCCATCGCCCGCGGCAACGTGGCGGCGGCGGTGTGCGCCGGGTCGTTCTCCAGCATCGTGGGCATCGCCCTCACCCCGCTGCTGGCCGCGCTCCTCCTCGGCAACAGCGGCGGCGGTTTCTCCTCCCGCTCGCTGCTGTCGATCGTGCTGCAGCTTCTCGTGCCCTTCCTCGCGGGCCAGCTGCTGCGCCGCCGCGTGGGCGGCTTCCTCACCCGGCACAAGAAGGTGCTCGGCTACGTGGACCGCGGCTCGATCCTCCTGGTCGTCTACACGGCGTTCAGCGCGGGCATGGTCCGCGGCATCTGGCACGAGGTCACCCCGCTGCGGCTGCTGGCCCTCATGGGAGTGGAAGCCGCGCTCCTGGGGCTGATGCTGACGGTCACCACGTACGGCTCGCGCAGGCTGGGCTTCAGCCGCGAGGACAGCCTGGCCATCGTCTTCTGCGGCTCGAAGAAGAGCCTGGCGGCGGGGCTGCCGATGGCGGGCGTGCTGTTCGGCGCGCAGGCGAGCCTGGCCGTGCTGCCGCTGATGCTCTTCCACCAAATGCAGCTGATGGTGGGGGCGGTCCTGGCGAAGAGGTTCGCACGGCGGGCGGTGCCGGAGGCCGCCGCGGTGCCGGCGCCCGCCCGTACCTGAGGCCACCGGCGGCGCCGGCCCCAGCAGCGGGCGCCAGCGGGCGCCAGGGGCGGCTCAGCCGCTGCGGTCCAGCGGCAGCCACAGCACGAGGTCGCGGAGGGAGCCCGGGCCCCTGCCCTCGTCCCCGCCCCTGCCC
>NZ_JBPQTS010000035.1:0-50193 GCF_051386455.1 Streptomyces sp. URMC 124 | reverse complement strand
CTGCTGTCCGACGTCGCCGGGGAACTGGCCGGATACGCCTCCGACCTCGACGCCGACCCGCTGCGGCTGGCGTCCGTGGGGAACGGGTGGCCGGGCAGCGCGCCTGCGTTCTCCGGCTGTCCCTCGCCCGGGAACTGGCCGGTGTCGGTCATGCGTACCCCTCGCCCATCGGTAGTGCTCCTTCCAACCGCTCACGCCCATAGTCAAGAACGAGCGTCCGTGCCTCGCGGCACGTTGTACGTCGCCCGCCCCTACCTTGCCGTGCCCCCGCCAAAAGGAGGGTGCGTTCGGGACATTGACGACTGTGGTGTCGGACACCGAGGGGCGGTACAACGATCCGCCAGCCTACCCTCCGCCCGGCGGGCCGGGGTCACAGGTGGGTACGGCGTCCGCTCAGCAGGAAGGCGACGGACCGTTCGCGCTCGGCCCAGGCGGCGGGGTCCAGCTCCACGGCCTGGAGCAGGGCGCATTCGACGGCGTACCCGCCCTCGGCGAGGGCGCGGCCGACGGCCTCGGCCTCGTCGCGGGTGGCGGCGTGGGCGACGATGCGCTCGGGGCGGCGGGCGGCGCAGGCGGCGACGACGGGGGCGCCGCCGCCGCCGACGCGGACGACGTCGGGTTCGGGGAGGTCCTCCAGGACGTGGGGGGCGGCGCCGTGGACGACCTGGAGCTGGACGCCGTAGCGGCGGGCGACGGCCATGGTGCGGGCGCAGGCGTCGGCGTCGCGGTCGACGGCGATGACGGCGGCGCCGAAGCGGGCGGCCTCGACGGCGGCGGCGCCGCTGCCGGAGCCGATGTCCCAGACGAGGTCGCCGACGCGGGGGCCGAGGCGGGCGAGTTGGGCGGCGCGCAGTTCGGTGGCCTCGCCCTCGCCGAGGTCGCTGCCGTAGGCGTCGGCGGGCAGGGCCCAGCCGCGGACGGCCGGGGGGTAGCCGGGGTCGCGGCCCGCGATCCAGCCGCCGCCGGCGCGGGGGCGGGTGGCTCCCCAGCCGGGGACGGTGGCGGGCGCGGCGCCGGCTCCGCCGATGACGATGACGACGTTGGGGTCGCGCCAGTGGTGGTCGGGGGCCTTGTCGGAGGTGATGACGGTGACCTGTTCGCGCTCGCTGCCGAGCTCCTCGCAGATGACGAAGGTGCGGTGGACGTCGCCGAGGAGGAGGGCGAGTTCGGCGGGTCCGGCGCCGGGCGAGGTGAGGACGGCGACCTTGGTGTGGGCGCGGCAGACGTTGACGGCGCGGCGCAGGTCGCGGCTGTGGGCGACGACGATCTGGGCGTCGTCCCAGGGCATGCCGGCGCGGGCGAAGGCGGTGGCGACGGAGGAGACGGCGGGCACGACTTCGACCTCGAGGCCGTGCTGGGGGGCGCGCAGGGTGCGGACGACGCCGAAGAAGCCGGGGTCGCCGTCGGCGAGGACGACGGCGGAGCCGCGGTGGCCGGCGATGCGGCGGGCGGCGAGGTCGACGCTGCCGAGGCGGATGCGTTCGGCTGCGGGCGGGACTTCGGGCAGGTCCAGGTGGTGGGCGGCGCCGGCCACGAGGGTGGCGGCGGCCAGGGCGGAGCGGGCCGCGTCCGTGAGTGGTGAGCCGTCCCACCCGATCACCGTGACCCGGTCGGCCATCGTCGTCATTCTCCTGGGCTCGTCCGCGCGTCTGTCCGCGCGTGTGTCGGCGGGTCCGCCGGCGGCAGTGTCGTGGCTGGGGGCGGGGCAGGGTGAGCGTACCCCCTCATGGTCCGGACCTTCCCGGGTCCGGGGCCGGGAACCGGCGGGTGTTCAGGACCAGTCGCGGAAGGCCGCAGCGTAGCCGGGATCCCCCACGGGCTGCTCGCGCATTTCGTCGAGGTCTTCGGGGAGGAGGCTCCAGATGATCAGGTCGGTGCGCAGCTCGGTCCAGCCGCCGTCCGCGGTGCGGCCGCGTCCTATCCAGGCGTTGCGCAGCACGCCCTCGCTGATGCAGCCGATCTTCTGGGCGACCTGCTGGGAGGCGGTGTTGTCGGCGGCGGTGCGCAGCTCCAGGCGCTCGAACTTCTGGTCGCGGAAGAGCCACTCGGCGACGGCGAGCACCGATTCGCAGGCGTAGCCCTCGCCGCGGGCCCAGGGGGCGACGACGTAGCCGACCTCGGCGGACAGGGCCCGCCAGTCGGTGTGGTGGAGGTGGACGCAGCCGACGAGGCGGTGGGTGAGGAACTCGGTGACCGCAAAGACGATTCCGCGCCCCTCGGTGCGCTCGGCAGGGGCCTCGCGCAGCGCCCAGTCACGGGCGTGGGCGGTGGTGTAGGGGTGGGGCACCGTGGTCCATGCGGTGACGAGTTCGTCGCTCATCATCTCCGCGAGCGCGGGCACGTCCTCGGCTTCGAAGGGGCGCAGCACGAGCCGGTCCGTACTGATGGAGATGTCCGGGAAGGTGGATGTCATGTGCTGCTCCAACGCCGGGGAAGTGGGCTCGGGACGGGGGCGCTCCGGGCCTGAGTGCACCAGCATGCAGCATCGATGCGTGCGTGCGCCAAGCGCGTCGGCCCCGCGCACGCCGAGGGGTGCGCGGGGCCTGGGGCCACAGGGGCGGCTGTGGTTACGGAAGCGACAGCTGGGGTCAGCCCTTCGCCGCGCCGAAGGCGGGGAGGACGGCACCGTTGCTGAACTTCTGCTCGATGAACTTCTTCACCTCGTCGGAGTTGAGGAGCTTCGCGAGCTTCTGGACGCGCGGGTCGTCCTCGTTGCCCTTCTTCACGGCGAGGAAGTTGGCGTAGGGGTTGCCGTCGGCCTTCTCCAGGGCGATGGCGTCCTTGGCCGGGTTGAGCTTGTGCCCGATGGCGAAGTTGCCGTTGATGACGGCGGCGTCGACGTCGGCGAGGCGCGTGGGGATCTGGGCGGCCTCGAGCTCGGTGAACTTGATGCCCTTGTCGTCCTTGATGTCCGAGAGTTTGGCCTCGGCGCCGACGCCGTCCTTGAGGACGATGACGCCGTTGTCGGCCAGCAGCTTCAGGGCGCGGCCCTCGTTGGTGGCGTCGTTGGGCACCGCGATGGTGGCGCCGCTGCCGAGGTCGCCGGCCTTCTTTACCTTTTCGGAGTACAGGCCGAGCGGCTCGATCTCGACGTTGACGACCGGGACGATGTCGGTCTTCTGCTTCTTGTTGAAGTCGTCGAGGTACGGCTTGTGCTGGAAGAAGTTGGCGTCGACCTCGCCGTTCTGCGTGGCGGTGTTCGGGAGGACGTAGTCGTTGAACTCCTTCACCTCCAGCTTCAGGCCGGCCTTCTCCGCGAGGTTGTCGCGGACGAAGTTGAGGATGTCGCCGTGCGGGGTCGGGCTGGCGGCGACGACGAGCTTGGCGGCCGGGTCGGCGTCCTTGCCCTTCTTCGAGCTGCTGGTGGAGGTGTCGGACGGAGCGCTGCACGCACTCAGGCCGAGGGTGAGTGCGGCGGCTGCCGCGACGGCGGCGGTGAGCTTGACGGTGGTACGCACGAAGAGTGCCCCTCTTTCTGGTTTTCCTGGGTTCACGAGGTGTTGCGCCCGGCAAAGGGTCCGGGCTCGTGGATCTGCGGTGAGGGGCGAAATGCCCCTCGTGCCAGGCCTGATCAGCTCCGATCAGGAAGTCTTGCGGTCAGGAGGCCTTGGCGGACTCCGGTGCCTCGGCCTGCGCCGGGACGGTCGCCACGGGCTTGGGCGCCACGCGCGCGGGGGCCCACAGGCGGCGCAGCCCCACGGGGGCCGCCTGCCGTCCGCCGCGCCGGGCGAGGGCCCGTACGGCGAGGTCTCCGGCGAGCTGGACGACGGTGACGATGACGATGAGCAGCACGATGGTGATGTTCATCAGGCCGGTCTCGGAGCGCTGGTAGCCGTAGACGATGGCCAGGTTGCCGAGGCCGCCGCCGCCGACCGCGCCGGCCATCGCGGAGTAGCCGATGAGGGCGATGACGGTCGTGGTCAGGCCCGCGATGACCGAGGGCAGGGCCTGCGGGAGCAGCACCTTGAAGATCACGGTCCAGGTGCCGCCGCCCATGGACTGGACGGCCTCGACGAGGCCGTGGTCGACCTCGCGGAGCGCGGTCTCCACCAGCCGGGCGAAGAACGGGATCGCGCCGATGGCCAGGGCCACCACGGCCGCGCTGGGCCCGATGGAGGTGCCGACCACGAAGCGGCTGAAGGGGATCAGCCACACCATGAGAACGATGAAGGGCAGCGAGCGGCCGAGGTTGACGACCACGCCGACGGCCTTGTTGACCACGACGTTCTGCAGGAGGCCGCCGCGGTCGGTCAGGACGAGCAGGATGCCGAGCGGCAGTCCGCCGAGGACCGTGTAGACGGTGGACCACCACACCATGAAGAGGGTGTCCAGACAGGCGTTGTGCAGCAGGGGCTGCATCTCGGTCCAGGTCACTTGGCACCATCCTTCAGGAGCGCACCGGCGGGGACGGCACTTTCATCGGTCCGCACGTCGGCCACGTCCACCTGGAGCCCCTGCTCGCGCAGGAAGCCGATCGGGACGACGTTCTCCTCGAAGCGGCCGGGCAGCTCGATGCGCATCCGGCCGACCTGCTTGCCGCAGACGGTGTCCATCGCGGCGCCCAGGATCGAGATGTCGATGTTGTACGTACGGGAGAGCTGGGAGATGACCGGCTGGGTCGCGGCGTCGCCGTGGAAGGTGACGTCCACGACGGTGGTGTCCGGGCCGGACGGCTCGCCGCCGACCGGGAACAGCTCGGCCGCGAGCTCGGAGCCGGGGGTGGCGAGGAGTTCGGAGACGGTGCCGGACTCCACGACGCGGCCGCCCTTCATCAGGGCCGCGGAGTCGCAGATGGTCTTGACGACCTCCATCTCGTGGGTGATGAGGAGGACGGTCAGGCCGAGCTGCTGGTTGAGGTCGCGCAGCAGCTGCAGGATGGAGCGGGTGGTCTCGGGGTCGAGCGCGGACGTCGACTCGTCGGAGAGCAGCACCTTGGGGTCGCCGGCCAGGGCGCGGGCGATGCCGACGCGCTGCTTCTGGCCGCCGGAGAGCTGGCCGGGGTAGGCCTTGGCCTTGTCGGCGAGGCCGACGAGGTCGAGGAGTTCGAGGGCCTTGCGCTCGCGCTCCTTGCCGGAGACGCCGAGGATCTCCAGCGGCAGCTCGATGTTGGACTGCACGGTCCGCGAGGACAGCAGGTTGAAGTGCTGGAAGACCATGCCGATGCGGCTGCGCGCCTTGCGCAGCTCGGCCCCGGCGCGGTTGCCGCGCCCGGCGAGGGCGGTCAGGTCCTGGCCCGCCACCGTGACCGTGCCGGAGCTCGGGCGCTCCAGGAGGTTGACGCAGCGGATCAGGGTCGATTTGCCGGCGCCGCTCTGACCGACGACGCCGTACACCTCGCCCTCCCGCACGTGGAGGTCGACGCCGTCGAGGGCGGTGACCTCGCGGCCGCGTGAGCGGTAGACCTTTGTCAGGCCCTTGGTGGTGATCACAGGGGATTCCGTCACTGTCGAGTGCGCGGCGGTGAGGGCGCCGGCACGGGCATTCATTGCGGAGCGCGGCATAGGTGGCCCGGCGTGCGCGAAGGCGCGGCTTCGGGGTCCTGGTGACGCGGGGCGGAGGATCCGGTCCGGTCCCGGAAGGGGACGCGTGACGCGGGCTCTACGGGTCTCGCTTCGGGGCGCGAGGCACGGAACGGGGGCCCTCAGCGGTCACACATTCGACACATGCGACGAGCAGCGCCGGGCGTCGTCATCGCCTCGGTCGCAAAGCTGCGGCTGCTCGTCGTGGTCATGCGGGAAAGTAAAACAGACGCACGTGCGAGTCGGCCAAGCCTGTCCGAATAGCGGACATGGATGGCCGGTCCGTGGACATGGCCCGGCCCCTGCAAGTGATCTTCCAGGCCCTCGGAACCCGCCCACGACCTGCGCGGACACCGGCCGCGGCCCCCGTCCGCCCGCCGCTCGCCCAGGGCGCCCGGAGGCGCCGTGTGGTCAAGGCCACGGGCTGGTGGGGCCCGGCGCGGAGGCGCGCGCGGGGCCGGGCGCGGGGCATTTAGGGCAGACCATTAAAGTCGTCCCATGCTTGTCCAGCCCCCTCCGCACGCGCCCGCAGCCCGGTGGCCACGGTGATCGGCGCGCTGACGCTCGCGGTCGGACTGACCGCCCTCGCGCTGGCCGCCTGGTGCGGCATCGCCTTCTCCCGCGACCAGTCCACCAAGGACTGGCACTTCATCGGCATGGCCGTGGTGAGCGTGCTCGCGGTCGCCCAGCTCGTGATCGGCGTCGTGAAGCTGGCCGGGGGCGGCGAGCCCGAGCAGGGCACCGCCATCTTCCTGGCCTACCTGATCGGATCGGCGGCGGCCGTCCCCGCCGCGGGCTTCATGTCGCTCGCGGAGCGGACCCGCTGGGGCTCGGCCACCGTGGCGGCGGGCGCCGTGATCCTGGCCGTGCTCGAAGTGCGGCTGTACGACATCTGGGGAGGCTGACCGTGACCGAACCGACCACCCCCGCCAAGGCGGGCTTCAACCTCGGCGAGGGCCCGGGACGGCTGCTGGTGTGGCTCTACGGCGTCTTCACCGTCGCCGCGGCCTCCCGCTCGATCGTCCAGATGATCCTGGACTTCGGCCGCGCCCCGCTCGCCTACGTGCTGTCGGCGATCGCCGCGGTCGTGTACGCCTTCATCACGTACTCGCTGGTCCGCGGCGGCCCCACGGCCCGCCGGGCGGCGCTCGTGTGCTGCGCCGCCGAGCTGGCCGGCGTCCTCGTCGTCGGCACGTGGACGCTCGCCGCGCCGTCGGCCTTCCCCGACGCCACGGTCTGGTCGGACTACGGCATGGGCTACCTCTTCATCCCGGTGATCCTGCCCGTCACCGCGATGGTGTGGCTGCGCCGGGCGGCGCGGCCGCAGGCCGGCTAGCGGCTCGTCGCGAGCGCCGCCCCGGCGGCGTCCTCGCGGTCGCCCGACGGCGCCGCCCGCTCCGGCTCCCTCTCCGACTCCTTCTCCAGCGTCACCAGCGTGAGCTTGCGCGTGACCTGCTCGGTGGCGACCTGCGCGTACCCCCACTTGCGGTACAGCCGCAGGTTCCCCTCGTTGCGGTGGCCGGTGGCCAGGCGGTAGCGGGTGGCCCCCTCCTCCGCCAGGCGGGCCTCGACCGCGGCGAGCAGCCGGCCGCCCAGACCGTGCCGCTGCATCCGGGGGTGGACGATCATCCCGGAGATCACCGCCGTGCCCCCGGGGCCGGCCGCGCCGCGCACCGAGCCCACGACCTCGTCCCCGAGCCGGGCCACCAGGACGCAGCCCGCTCCCAGTTCGGCGCGCAGCTCGGCGAGGGTCTGGGTGAGCGGCGCGATGGAGTAGTCGCCGTAGAGCTCGGCCTCGCCCTGGTAGCAGAGGTACTGCAGTTTCAGGATCTGTTCGGCGTCGAGATCGGTCGCCGCAGAGATGGTCACGCTCATGCCCATGTGCCCACGCCTCCCCTTTTCGGTTCGGTCCGCCCTGACAGGAGCCGTCGTGGGTGCACGTCGCCTCCGTGGCGCCGGTTGTCTATCGCTCCTTTCCCCAGGGTTCAGGAGCGGCAACCTCCGCCGTCAGCATTCTGCGCAGGCATCCCAGGCAACGGGAACGTACCGGCCCCAAAGATCCTTGTGACATTCCCAACTCGCCTGCGATTTCGCGGTAGGTCGGATCCTTCCGGGAGAGGAGGGCCGCCAGCAGCCGGGGGCACCGGCCGGGCAGCCGGCGCACCGCGGCGCGCAGCGCCCGGCCCTCCTCGGCGGCGAGCACCTGCTGTTCGACACCCGCGTCGTGGCCGCCCGGCGGCTCGCAGTGGGTGGGGTCGTAGAGCACCTCGCGCCGCGCGCGGCGGCGCGCGGCGCGGGCCTCGGCCCTGACGGTCGCCCGCAGCCGGGCGGCCGAGACGATGGTGCGGCTGTCACTGAGCAGCCGCACCCAGACGCCCTGTTCGAGGTCGGCGGCGTCGGTCCCGGCGACCGCGGCCGCCTCGGCGGCGCACTCCGCTTTGAGCAGGGGGCTCAGCCGAGTCAGGAGATCGCTCTGCGTCATGCGGTGCGGGACGTACGGCCGGCTCGCACCGGTTGCCCCCGCCAGGCGTTATCACCCGTCCGGGTGGCGGACGGGCCCCGGCGGGTCAGCCCTTCAAGAACGCCTTGCGAGCGAGGTCCGCGGTGTCGCAGTTGTCCGAGAAGATGCCGTCGATCCCGGTCGCGAAGTACGTCTTGAACGCCGCGAGCGCGTCGCCGTAGCCGTTGGGGTCGGTGCCCCGGCGGAAGTCCGCCGGCAGGAAGCTGTTCTCGTTGCGCATGGTGTACGGGTGCAGGATCAGCCCGGCGGCGTGCGCGTCGCGCACCAGCGTGGTGGGCTTGGTCAGCTTGTCGTTCTTGTCCCGCGGGATGATCAGGTTCAGCCACGGGCCGATGCCCTGGGCGAAGCCGGAGACCCACTTCAGGCCCTTGGGCGTGATCAGGTCGGCGACGGTCCGCGGGTCCTTGGCCTCGACGAAGTCCCACGGCTGCGTCGTGAGGTCGTCCAGCAGGAGCACCTTCGGGCAGTCGACGCCCAGCCGGTTCAGCCGCTGCAGGCTGCTCGGCTCGAAGGACTGCAGGAAGGTGTGCGCGTTGCGACCCGAGCGGTTGTAGCGGCGCAGCAGCTTGGCGAGCCGCTCCTCCAGGCCGAGGCCGGCCTTGCGGAAGTAGGTGGGGTGCTTGGTCTCGATGTGCAGCCATATGCGCTTGCCGCGCTTGCGGCCCTGCTCGTCGGCCCACTTCAGGACCTCTTCGAAGGTGGGCACCTGCCAGACGCCGTCGTAGAGGGTGTTGTGCTGCCGGGTGCCGGGGATGCGCTCCTTGGCGCGCAGCGTCTTGAGCTCCGCGAGCGTGAAGTCCTCGGTGAACCAGCCGGTGTGGGCCTCGCCGTCGACGGTCTTCGTCGTCTTGCGGGAGGCGAACTCCGGGCGGGAGGCGACGTCGGTGGTGCCGGTGATGTCGTTCTCGTGACGGCACACGAGGTGCCCGTCCTTGGTGGGGACGAGGTCCTGCTCGATGACGTCCGCGCCGTTGTCGAGGGCGAACTGGTAGGAGCCGAGGGTGTGCTCGGGCCGGTAGCCGCTGCCGCCGCGGTGGCCGATGACGGTCGGCTTCGGCAGGTCCTTGTACGAGCCGCCGGCGCCGCCTGCGTGGGCGCGCTCCGCGGTCTGCCCGCGCTGCGCGGCGAAGGCGGTGCCCGCTCCGCCGCCGAGGACGGCCGCTCCCGCGCCGAGGGCCGCCGCGGCCCCCAGAAGGGTGCGCCTGCCGGGCCGCTGCTCCTGATCCATGAACGCTCCTTGCTTTCGCGTCCCGGCGCCTCTGCGGCACCCGTCGGACGCGCCGATCGTAAACATGTACGACTTCCGTCTGTGAAGACGAAGGTCAAACGGCGTGCAAACTCCCGTCAACACTCCGTATCGCGTCCCCCTACCCGGGGTGCGCAAGGGCCATACCGGCGAGTATGGTCACTCCCCTGCGCAGGCGTGCGCCGCACCCGACCATCACGACCGGAGGCCCTCCGTTGTCCCGCATCTTGCTCAAGGCGTTCCTCGGATTGCTCATGCGCGTCCTGTACCGCCCCAAGGTGGAGGGCACGGAGCACATCCCCGGCAGCGGGCCGGTCATCCTGGCGGGCAGCCACGTGACGTTCGTCGACTCGCTGTTCCTCGCGCTGGTCGTCAAGCGGCAGGTCTTCTTCATCGGCAAGGACGAGTACGTCACGGGCAAGGGGATCAAGGGCCGGCTCATGGCCTGGTTCTTCCGCAGCTCCGGCATGATCCCGGTGGACCGCGACGGCGGCCGCGGCGGTGTCGCGGCGCTGATGACCGGCCGCCGCGTCCTCGACGAGGGCAAGGTCTTCGGCATCTACCCCGAGGGCACCCGCTCCCCCGACGGCCGCCTCTACCGCGGCCGCACCGGCATCGCCCGCCTCGCGCTGATGACGGGCGCGCCGGTGGTGCCGTTCGCGATGGTCGGCATGGACAAGGTCCAGCCGGGCGGCAAGGGCATGCTGCACCTCGCCCCGGTGACCGTGCGCTTCGGCGAGCCGCTGGACTTCTCCCGCTACGAGGGCATGGACCGCGACCGCTACATCCTGCGCGCCGTCACCGACGAGGTGATGAGCGAGGTCATGAGCCTGTCGGGCCAGGAGTACGTGGACGTCTACGCGACCAAGGCCCGGGAGACCAAGGCCGCCTGACGTCCCGTCACCTGGTGGCGGCTAGCCCAGGCCGATGCACTGGGGGTGGAAGGCCGGGTCGGCCGGACCCTTGCGCCCCAGCGCGTTGAGGACCCACTGGGCGACGACCGGGTCCTTGGTGGCCTGGTCGTGCATGAAGAAGTCGAGCTTGCACTTGTCCTGCAGCAGAACGTTGGTGACGCGCTCGGCCGGGCCGCTGAGCAGCGCGCTGGTGTAGGGGATGACGACCTCGTCGTAGCGCGTGGTGATGACGGTGTAGTCGGGGCCGGCGGGCGTCTCCTCGCCCTCGTTGAGCTTCTTCATGAAGTCCGAGCCCCAGCGCTGGTCGCTGCAGGACGGGCAGAACGTCCAGCCGGCGGGGATGGCCAGGGGGTTCTTCGTGCCGTGGTTGGACGGGACGATGCCCACGAGGTCGTCGACCTTGTCCGCGCCGCCCAGGAACTTCACGTAGTAGCGCGGCATCATGCCGCCCTGGCTGTGGCCGACGAGGTCGACCTTCTTCGCGCCCGTCGCGCCCCGCACGGCCTCCACGAAGTCCCGCAGCTCCTCGGCCGCCTGCGGGATGGCGACGGTCTCCATGTTCCCGTAGTTGAAGGCGAAGACGCAGTAGCCCGCCTCCTTCAGCTTCGGGGAGAGCGCGGACCAGTTCTCGCCCATGAGCTTGAAGGTGCCGTTGACCAGCACGACGGGCTCGGGGTGGGCCGAATCCGGCTTGCAGGACCAGTCGTTGGCGCCCTTCGGCGGGATGTCGAGGACGGAGGCGGAGGCCGGGGAGGCGGCGAGACCGGTGAGGCCGAGGGCCGCGGTGGCCGCGGCGGCGAGCAGCAGTCTGACCGTTCTGCGGAGGCGCATGAGGGGGGTTTCCTTTGGCAACGGGACGGCGAAGAACCGCCGTGGGAACCGAACCGCGTTCGACAATGTCGACCAGTGGTCGTGATCGTTGCCCGGGCGTAAGCGTTGCGTCAAGAGGATGTGTTTCCGGCATATGTCACACGGGCCGGGGCTTGCCGCCCCGGCCCGTGTGCGCTTTGCTCATGTGAGCCATGCCCGGCTCACTCCGGCGAGCAAGGCTCCGTTTGCCGTACCCGCCTTGCCGTACCCGGCCTTGTCGTACCCGCGCGACGGCTCAGCCGCCGTACCCCTCCTCCAGCTTCTGGCCGCGCAGCAGGAACCACGCGGCCACGGCCGTGGCCAGCAGCACCACCGCACCGACGCCCGAGGCGATCCGCAGCCCCTCGACGAAGGAGTCCTGCGCGGAGGCGAGCAGGCTCGTGGCCTGCCCGGACGGCAGCGCGGAGGACGCCTCCACGGCCCCGCCGAGGGATTCCTGCGCCTGTGCGGCGGTCGCCTCCGGCACGCCCGCGGGGACGGCGAAGTCACGGTAGACGCCGGTGACGATCGAGCCGAGCAGCGCGATGCCGAGGGCGGCGCCGAGCTCGTAGGCCGTCTCCGAGACCGCCGAGGCGGCACCCGCCTGCTCCTTGGGCACGCTGGAGAGGATCACGTCGGCGGTGACGGTGAAGGAGAAGCCCGCACCCACGCCCACGACCAGCAGCGTCGCGCCGAGCACCGGGTAGGACGTGTCGGACGAGAGCCCGACGAGGACCGCGAGGGCGACGCCGATGGCCGCGAGCCCGCCGGTCACCACCGACCGCACCGAGAACCGCCGCGCGGCCCGTCCCGCGAGCAGCCCTGCGGTGACCGCGCCGATCGCGGCCGGCAGCTCGGCCAGACCCGCCTCCAGGGGGCTGCGCCCCTGGACGAGCTGGAGGAACTGCGACAGGAAGAAGACCATGCCGGACAGGCCGAGGACGGTCAGCAGGTCGGCCAGCACCGCGCCCGAGAAGCCCCGGTGATGGAACAGGCGCATGTTCAGCAGCGGCGAGGACAGCGTGAGCTGCCGGCGCACGAACCACACCAGCGCGAGCGCGCCCACGGCGGCCGCCACGGCGACCTCCCAGCGCAGGCCGTGCGTCGCGCCCTCCTTGATCGCGTAGACGACGGCGATGACGCCGGTCATCGACAGCACCACGCTGAGCAGGTCCCACGGACCCGGCGAGGGGTCGCGCGACTCGGGCAGCAGCTTGGCACCGACGAGCACCAGCACGGCCATCACCGGCAGGTTGATCAGGAAGACCGAACCCCACCAGAAGTGCCCCAGCAGGAAGCCGCCCACCACCGGGCCGACGGCGGCACCGGCGGAGGCCATGGCACCCCAGATGCCGATGGCCAGGCTGCGCTCCTTGGGGTCGTGGAAGATGTTGCGGATGAGCGCGAGCGTGGACGGCATCAGCGTCGCGCCCGCGACGCCCAGCAGGGCCCGGGCGGCGATCATCATCTCGGGCGAGGTCGCGTAGGCGTTCAGCACCGACACCCCGCCGAACGCCACGGCGCCGCACAGCAGGAGCTTCTTGCGGCCGATGCGGTCGCCGAGGCTGCCCATGGAGACCAGGAGTCCGGCGATGACGAACGAGTAGACGTCGCCGATCCACAGCAGCTGGGTGCCCGACGGCTGCAGGTCCTCGCTGAGGAAGGGCGTGGCCAGGCCGAGGACGGTGGCGTCGACGGCCACGAGGAGCACGGCCAGGGCGAGGACGGCGAGGGCGAGCCAGCGCCCGGGACGGGGGGTCTCGGCGGGGGCCGCGAGCATCTGCGGGCCGCCGGCGGTTCCGGTCACCGTTTCATCCTCCGCTCCGTGCCGGTCCTTCGCTCGGCGCCGCCGAGCAGCAGCTCGGCGACCATCCGGGGCATGTCCTTGGCGGCCACGCGCCGGTCCTGCACGGCCCAGGCGCCGGTGCCGATCAGCCCGTAGAGGGCCTCGGTGAGCCAGGCGGGGGTGAGGTCGAGCCGGAAGGCGCCCTCTTCCTGCCCGCGGCGGAAGAGCTCCTGGACGCGGGCGTCGAGGCGGTTCCAGCCCTCGTTGGTGCCGTTCTCGTAGAGCTGGTTCTCGGTGAAGAGGAAGGCGAGCATCCCGGCGACGGGCTCGGCCTCGTCGATCAGGCGGCGCACGGCGCCGGCCGCGTCGCCCTCCTCGATCCGGGCGGCGTCCAGGGCCTGCCCGAACTGCTGGATGCCGAGGTCCTCCAGGGCGCGGACGAGCGCGTCGCGCCCCGCGAAGTGGCGGTGGAGGGTGGCGCGACCGATCCCGGCGGCCTTGGCGATCTCGTCCATGGAGGCGGTCGCCCTGCGGGTGAGCAGGGCGGCGGCCTCCCTCAGCACATGGTCTCGGTCAACACTCATGAGACGACGATAACCCGTATGAGACGCAAATGTCTCATACGGGTGGCCGTCGTCTCACTCGGACGCAATCTTCAGGAGTCCGGGGGGCCGTCCGGGGCGGTCAGGGGCGCTTGGCGTCCGCCCACTCCCGCTGGACCGCCAGGTCCGCCTTGACCTCGCCGAGCTGGACCGCGACCGCGGACGGCGCGGTGCCGCCCCGCCCGCTGCGCGAGGCGAGCGCGCCCGGCACGTTCAGGACCGAGCGGACCTCGGGCGTCAGGTGCGGCGAGATGGCGGCGAACTGCTCGTCGGTCAGGCCGTCCAGCTCGATGCCCCGCGCCTCGCACTCCTTGACGCACTCCCCCGCCACCTCGTGCGCCACACGGAACGGCACGCCCTGCTTGACGAGCCACTCGGCGATGTCGGTGGCCAGGGAGAAACCGGCGGGGGCCAGCTCCTCCATCCGGGCGCGGTTGACCGTGAGGGTCGCCATCATCCCGGTGAAGGCCGGCAGGAGGACCTCCAGCTGGTCGCAGGAGTCGAAGACGGGCTCCTTGTCCTCCTGCAGGTCCCGGTTGTAGGCCAGCGGCAGGGCCTTGAGGGTGGCGAGCAGGCCGGTGAGGTTGCCGATCAGCCGCCCGGACTTGCCCCGCGCGAGCTCGGCGATGTCCGGGTTCTTCTTCTGCGGCATGATCGACGAGCCGGTGGAGAAGGCGTCGTGCAGGGTCACGAAGGAGAACTCCTTCGTGTTCCAGATGATGACCTCCTCGGCGATCCGCGACAGGTCGACGCCGATCATCGCCGTGATGAAGGCGAACTCGGCGACGAAGTCCCGCGAGGCCGTGCCGTCGATGGAATTGCCCGCCGAGCCGCGCTCGAAGCCCAGGTCGGCCGCGACCGCCTCGGGGTCGAGCCCGAGGGAGGACCCGGCCAGGGCCCCCGACCCGTAGGGCGAGACGGCCGTGCGCTCGTCCCACTGCCGCAGCCGCTCGGCGTCCCGCGAGAGCGCCTGGACGTGCGCGAGCACGTGGTGGGCGAAGAGCACCGGCTGGGCGTGCTGCAGGTGCGTCCGCCCCGGCATGGCGACGTCGGCGTGGGCCTCGGCAAGCCCCACGAGCGCCTCCTGCAGATCGGCGATCAGCCCGCCGATGATCCGGGCGTGGTCGCGCAGGTACATCCGGAAGAGCGTGGCGACCTGGTCGTTGCGGGACCGCCCGGCGCGCAGCTTCCCGCCGAGGTCCGGGCCGAGCCGCTCCAGCAGGCCGCGCTCCAGCGCGGTGTGCACGTCCTCGTCGGCGACGGTGCCGGTGAACGTGCCCGCGGCGACATCCTGCTCCAGCCGGTCGAGGCCGTCGAGCATCCGCTCCAGCTCGTCGGCCGTCAGCAGGCCGGCCGTGTGGAGCACGCGGGCGTGGGCGCGGGAACCGGCGATGTCGTAGGGGGCCAGCCGCCAGTCGAAGTGGACCGAAGCGGACAGCTTGGCCAGCGCCTCGGCGGGGCCGTCGGCGAAACGGCCGCCCCAGAGCCGGACGTCGTCGGTGGTGCCGTTGCTCACTTGCGTGCTCCTCGTGCGTGGATGGAAGGCGGCCGGCCGCCGCGGGCGGGGCCGCCGCGGGCGCCCGTGCCGCCCTCGCGGCACGACCGCCCACGGCGGCAGCTGTCGGTCAGGCCAGGTCGCGCTTCGCGGCGATCTTCGAGGACAGGCCGAAGATCTCGATGAAGCCCTTCGACATGGACTGGTCGAACGTGTCGCCCGTGTCGTACGTGGCGAGGTTGAAGTCGTAGAGCGACTTCTGGGACCGCCGGCCGTTGACGACGGCCCGGCCGCCGTGCAGCGTCATCCGGATGTCGCCCGAGACGTGCTCGTTGGCCTCGGCGATGAAGCCGTCCAGGGCCCGCTTGAGCGGGGAGAACCACAGGCCGTCGTAGACGAGCTCGGCCCACCGCTGCTCGACCTGCCGCTTGTACCGGGCGAGCTCGCGCTCGACCGTGACGGCCTCCAGCTCCTGGTGCGCGGTGATCAGCGCGATGGCGCCGGGCGCCTCGTAGATCTCCCGGGACTTGATGCCCACGAGCCGGTCCTCGACCATGTCGAGCCGGCCGACGCCCTGTGCGCCGGCCCGCTCGTTGAGCTGCTGGATCGCCTGCAGCACCGAGACGGGCTTGCCGTCGATCGCGACCGGGACGCCCTGCTCGAAGGTGATGATCACCTCGTCGGCCTCGCGGGGGGTGGCCGGATTGGCGGTGTAGTCGTAGACGTCCTCGATCGGGGCGTTCCAGATGTCCTCCAGGAAGCCCGTCTCGACCGCCCGCCCGAAGACGTTCTGGTCGATGGAGTACGGGGACTTCTTGGTGGTGGCGATCGGCAGGCCCTTGGCCTCGCAGAAGGCGATGGCCTTGTCCCGCGTCATCGTGTAGTCCCGGACGGGGGCGATGCACTTGAGCTCCGGGGCCAGCGAGGAGATGCCGGCCTCGAACCGCACCTGGTCGTTGCCCTTGCCGGTGCAGCCGTGGGCGACGGTGGTCGCGCCGTGCTTCTTCGCCGCGGCGACGAGGTGCTTGACGATCGTGGGCCGGGAGAGGGCGGAGACCAGCGGGTACCGGTCCATGTAGAGGGCGTTGGCCTTGATCGCCGGGAGGCAGTACTCCTCGGCGAACTCGTCCTTGGCGTCGGCGACCTCCGCCTCCACCGCACCGCAGGCGAGCGCGCGCTTGCGGATGACGTCCAGGTCCTCGCCGCCCTGGCCGACGTCCACGGCAACGGCGATGACCTCGGCGCCCGTCTCCTCGGCGATCCAGCCGATGGCGACGGAGGTGTCCAGGCCGCCGGAGTAGGCGAGTACGACGCGCTCGGTCACGGGTTTCTCCTTACGATGCATACGCTGATGGGCATAAGTATGCACTCCACCGTATGGTTCGTCAATGAGCGCCACTCGATCGCAGTAAGTAGTCGGATCATGACACAGCGGGGGTCCCCGGCCCCGAATTTGGATCACGCCGCCAAACAGGATATTTTCTTGTTGCACGCCCGACCGGGGAGAAACCCGGGAGGACGAGCACCGGGACGTGGCGCAGCTTGGTAGCGCACTTGACTGGGGGTCAAGGGGTCGTGGGTTCAAATCCCGCCGTCCCGACCAGCGAACATCGCAGGTCGGAGGCCGTTTCCTCGTAAGAGGAAGCGGCCTTCTCCGTTTTCCGGGTTCAGCTCTGCAGGAGCTTTCCGGGGCCGACCCGCCGGCCCTCCCGCAGGACGGCCGTCACGGCGTGGACGGCCGTGATGTCGGCGAGGGGGTCCCCGGCCACCGCCACGACGTCCGCGTCGAAGCCGGGCGCGATGCACCCCTTGCGGCAGGCCACGCCGCACGCCCGGGCCGCGGCCGAGGTCGCGGCGCGGAGCGCCTCCAGCGCGCCGAAGCCCCGCTCCGCCATGGCCACGATGCTGTACGGATGGCTGCCGTGGGCCTTGAACGGGAAGATCCCCGAGTCGCTGCCGCACACCACGCTCACGCCGGCCTCCCGCATCGCGGCCATCCCGGCGGCCAGGCCGGGCAGGCGGCGGGCGACCGGGGGCGGGGGCGGCGGGCCGCCGGGCAGCGATCCCAGGGTGAGGGAGGCGACCACGCCGAGGCGGACCATGTCGTCGAGGATCCGCCGGTCGTAGTCCACGCCGGTGTCGCTCTCGTCGGCGATCTCGGTGACGAAGAAGCAGTGCTCCACCATGTCGAACCCGGCGGCCACGGCGTCGGCGATACCGGCCGCCGAGTGCGCGTGCGCGGTCACCGGCAGCCCGTGCCGGTGCGCCTCGCGCACGGCGGCCAGCAGCTCGGCGTGGCCGTACTGCACGTGGAACGGATCCGAGCCGGGGGTCAGATGACCGCCGGTCACCATCACCTTCACCACGTCGACGCCCCGCTCGGCGCGCTCGCGCACGGCCGCCCGGATCGCGTCGACGCCCTCGGCCTGCCCGCCGAGGAACCAGCAGTGGCCGCGCGCGGTGGTGATCGGCGGCCCGGAGGCGAGCACGGTGGGACCGGCCGTGGGGTCCGCGGCGGTCTCCTCGCGCAGCCGCAGCGCCAGATAGCCCCGGTCCCCCAGGTCCCGTACGGTCGTCACGCCCGCGGCGAGCGTGGCGCGGCCCGACTCCCGCATGCGCTCCAGCAGCTCCTCGTCGCCGGCGCGGCACAGGCGGCCCACGACGTCGTCGCTCGCGTCGAAGGCGAGGTGGACGTGGGTGTCCACGAAGCCCGGGAGCAGCGTCGCGTCCCCCAGGTCCAGCAGTTCGGCGCCCGCGGGCACGCTCCCGCCGGGGAGCACGGCGACGACCCGCCCGCCCTCGGCCAGCACCACGGGCCGCTCGACGAGCTCCGGCCCTATCCCGTCGAAGAGCTTCGCCGCGCGGATCGCGAGCATGTGTCCTCCCTCGCCCAATGCCTGCCGTTGGGCTGGTGTTTACGGCGCCGTCGCCCCGGGCCCCCCGTCATCCTGCCCATTCCGGCGCCGCGGACACGACCGATGGCGCCCCGCAAGTGCGGGACGCCATCGGCACGTTCGGTCGGGGTGCGGGGCGCGGCCGGGGTCTCCCGGGCCGCGCCCCGCCCTCATCGCTCCTTCTGGGCCAGTCTCAGCAGGTGGTCCGCGAGGGCCTGGCCGCCCTTCGGGTCGCGGCTGATGAGCATCACCGTGTCGTCACCGGCGATGGTGCCGATGATCTCGTGCACGCCCGCCTGGTCGATCGCCGAGGCGAAGAACTGCGCGGCGCCCGGCGGCGTGCGCAGCACGACCAGGTTGGCGGAGGCCTCCGCCGAGATCAGCAGCTCGCCCGCGAGGCGGCCCATGCGGGCCTCGGTCGCGGATTCGCCGAGCGGGGCCCGGGGGGTGCGGTCGCCGCCCTCCGACGGGACCGCGTAGATCAGCTCGCCTCCGGTGTTGCGGATCTTGACCGCGCCCAGTTCGTCGAGGTCGCGGGAGAGGGTCGCCTGGGTGACGGACAGGCCGTCGTCGGCGAGCAGCTTGGCGAGCTGGCTCTGCGACCGGACCGCCTGCCGGCCGAGGATGTCCACGATCCGGCGGTGGCGGGCGGTACGGGTCTGCGGTACGGCCTGTCCGCCGTGGAACGGCTCCGGCTCCTGCGCCTGGGTCATCGTCTCGTCAGTCTCCGCTTCGTCGTTCCCCGAGGGCCCCGAGCGGCCGCCCGGCCCCTCCGGCCCCGTCGGCCTCGTCGGCCGCTCCGGCCGCTCACGCCCCCTGGCCGACGGCGGCAGCAGCGGCGTCCAGGACACCCGGCAGCGCCCGGAGGAACGTTTCCACCTCATCTTCGGTGATGATCAGCGGCGGGGCCAGCCGCACCACGTCGGGTGCGACCGCGTTCACCAGGAGGCCGGCGTCCTGTGCTGCCTGCTGCACCTTCGGTGCAAGGGGCTCGGAAAGGACAATACCCAGCAGCAGGCCCGCGCCACGGACGCGGTCGACCAGCGGGTGGCCGAGCGCAGCGATCCCGTCACGCAGCCGTTGCCCCGTCACCGCCACGCGGGCGAGGATTCCTTCGTCCTCCAGCGTGTCGAGGACCGCCAGGGCGGCGGCGCACGCGACGGGGTTCCCGCCGAACGTGGAGCCGTGCTGACCGGGCGTCAGCAGATCGGCCGCGGCGCCGAAGGCGAGGGTCGCCCCGATCGGCAGGCCGCCGCCGAGGCCCTTGGCGAGCGTGACGACGTCGGCCTCGACGCCCTGTGCTTGATGCTCGAACCAGTGGCCGGTGCGGCCGATACCTGTCTGAATCTCGTCCAGTACGAGGAGGGTGCCGGTGGCGCGGGTGATCTCCCGGGCGGCGGCCAGGTAGCCGGGCGGCGGTACGACGACGCCGGCCTCGCCCTGGACGGGCTCCAGCACCACGAGCGCGGTGTCGGTGGTCACGGCGGCCCGCAGCGCGTCGGCGTCGCCGTAGGGGACGTGCGTGACGCCGGCGGGCAGCGGCAGGAACGGATCCTGCTTGGCGGGCTGGCCGGTGAGCGCGAGGGCTCCCATCGTGCGGCCGTGGAAGCCGCCAGTGGTGGCGACCATGTGCGTCCGGCCGGTCCGGCGTCCGATCTTGAACGCGGCCTCGACGGCCTCCGCCCCCGAGTTGGCGAAGTACACGCGGCCCGGCCGGCCCGCGAGGGCGAGCAGCCGCTCGGCGAGGGCGACCGTCGGCTCGGCGGTGAAGAGGTTGGAGACGTGGCCGATCGTGGCGATCTGGTCCGACACCGCCCGCACGACCGCCGGGTGGGCGTGCCCGAGGGCGTTGACGGCGATCCCGCCGACGAGGTCGAGGTACGGCGTGCCGTCCGCGTCCCAGACGGTGCTCCCCTCCCCGCGGACGAGGGGGATGCGCGGGGTGCCGTAGTTGTCCATCAGCGCGCCCTGCCAGCGCTGGGTGAGTCCGGCGTTGCTCACTGCTGCTTCCCCTCCGGCTCGCTCGCCGCTTCGTCGGGCACGACCATCGTGCCGATGCCCTCGTCCGTGAAGATCTCCAGGAGGATGGAGTGCTGGACCCGGCCGTCTATGACGCGGGCCGTGGTGACGCCGTTGCGCACGGCGTGCAGGCACCCCTCCATCTTGGGGACCATCCCGCTGGCCAGGTCGGGCAGCAGGGCCTCCAGCTCGCTCGCCGTGAGCCGGCTGATGACCTCGTCGCTGTGCGGCCAGTCCTCGTAGAGGCCCTCGACGTCGGTGAGGACCATCAGCGTCTCGGCGCCGAGTGCCGCGGCGAGCGCGGCCGCCGCGGTGTCGGCGTTGACGTTGTAGACGTGTCCGTCGTCGGCGCTGCGGGCGATGGAGGAGACGACGGGGATGCGCCCGTTGTCGAGCAGGGCCTGGACGGCGCCGGTGTCGATGGCGATGACCTCGCCGACGCGGCCGATGTCGACGCGCTCGCCGTCGATGTCGGCGTAGCGCTTGGTGGCGGTCATGGTGTGGGCGTCCTCGCCCGTCAGGCCCACGGCGAGCGGGCCGTGCTGGTTGAGCAGGCCGACGAGCTCGCGCTGCACCTGGCCCGCGAGCACCATGCGGACGACGTCCATGGCCTCCGGCGTGGTCACCCGCAGGCCGGCCTTGAACTCCGACTCCAGGCCCAGCCGGTCGAGCTGGGCGCTGATCTGCGGGCCGCCGCCGTGCACGACGACCGGGCGCAGCCCCGCGTGGTGGAGGAAGACGACGTCCTGGGCGAAGGCGGCCTTCAGCTCCTCGTCGACCATGGCGTTGCCGCCGAACTTGATGACGACGGTCTTGCCGTGATGCCGCGTCAGCCAGGGCAGCGCCTCAATGAGGATGCGCGCCTTGGGGAGGGCGGTGTGCTTGCGGGTCGTCGTGCCCGCGGTGTCGGCGGCTTCCGCGGTGTCTGTGCTGCCTGTGCTGTCCGTGCTGTCCGTGGTCGTCATGAGGAGTACGCGCTGTTCTCGTGAACGTAGTCGGCGGTGAGGTCATTGGCCCAGATCACGGCGGACTCGCCGCCCTCGGCCAGGTCGGCGGTGATGCGCACCTCGCGGTAGCGCATGTCGACGAGGTCGCGGTCGTCGCCGACCGAGCCGTTCCGGCACACCCACACGTCATTGATGGCCACGTTCAGCTTGTCCGGGTCGAAGGCAGCCGACGTGGTGCCGATCGCGGACAGCACCCGGCCCCAGTTCGGGTCCTCACCATGAAGGGCGCACTTGAGGAGGTTGTTCCGGGCGATGGAGCGCCCGACCTCGACGGCGTCGTCCTCGGTGGCGGCGTTGATGACCTCGATGCGGATGTCCTTGCTCGCCCCCTCGGCGTCACCGATCAGCTGACGCGCCAAGTCATCGCACACCGCCCGGACCGCCTCGGCGAACTCCTCCTGCGCGGGAGTGACCCCGGCGGCACCCGAGGCCAGCAGCAGCACCGTGTCGTTGGTCGACATGCAGCCGTCGGAATCCACCCGGTCGAAGGTCTTACGGGTCGCGGCGCGCAGCGCGTCATCCAGCCCGGCAGCGTCCACGTCGGCGTCGGTGGTCAGGACCACGAGCATGGTGGCCAGGCCCGGCGCGAGCATGCCCGCACCCTTGGCCATGCCGCCCACCGTCCAGCCCTCCCCCTGCACCACCGCGGTTTTGTGCACCGTATCCGTGGTCTTGATCGCGATGGCGGCCTTCTCACCACCGTGCGCGGAGAGCACGACGGCCGCCTTCTCGATGCCCGGCAGCAGCTTGTCCATCGGCAGCCGCACCCCGATCAGGCCCGTGGACGCCACGGCAACCTCACCCGCGCTGTGCCCCAGCACCTCGGCGGCCTTCTCAGCCGTGGCATGGGTGTCCTGGAAACCCCCCGGACCGGTGCAGGCATTGGCGCCACCGGAGTTGAGGACCACAGCGGAGACCCGGCCGCCCTTGAGAACCTGCTGCGACCACAGCACCGGCGCAGCCTTCACGCGGTTCGAGGTGAACACACCCGCAGCCGCCAGACGAGGCCCCTCATTGACCACCAGCGCCAGATCGGGACTGCCGCTCTCCTTGATCCCGGCAGCGATACCCGCCGCCGTGAACCCCTTCGCTGCCGTGACGCTCACTGCATCTCCTCGTCGGCCCGGTTGCTCGTCATGTTCTTGGTCGTGTCGCACGGCACCAGCCGCGCCAGGAGGGTCGCGATGACCCGGCGGACGCTCAAGGCGCCACCCCGGTGACCGGCAGGCCCAGCTCCTCAGGGAGACCGAGGGCGATGTTCATGCTCTGCACCGCACCGCCCGCGGTGCCCTTGGTCAGGTTGTCGATCGCGCTCACCACGACGATCCGCCCCGCCGCCTCGTCGAGCGCCACCTGCACCAGCGCGGTGTTGGAGCCGTAGACGGCGGCGGTGGCGGGCCACTGCCCCTCGGGCAGCAGGTGGACGAACGGCTCGTCCGCGAACGCCTTCTCGTACGCGGCCCGCAGGCTTGCGGCCGTCACACCGGGACGGGCCTTGGCGCTGCAGGTGGCGAGGATGCCCCGCGACATCGGCGCCAGGGTGGGCGTGAAGGAGACCGTGACGGGCTCTCCCGCGGCGGCGGAGAGGTTCTGGACGATCTCCGGGGTGTGCCGGTGTGAGCCGCCCACGCCGTAGGGGCTCATGGACCCCATGACCTCGGAGCCCAGCAGGTGCGGCTTGGCCGCCTTCCCCGCACCCGACGTCCCCGACGCGGCCACGACCACCGCCTCCGGGCCCGCCAGCCCCGCCGCGTACGCCGGGAACAGCGCCAGCGACACCGCCGTCGGATAGCAGCCGGGAACGGCAATACGCCGCGCACCCTTGAGCGCCTCCCGCCCGCCCGGCAGCTCCGGCAACCCGTACGGCCACGTCCCCGCATGCGCGGAGCCGTAGAACCGCTCCCACTCCCCCGCGTCCTTCAACCGGAAGTCCGCACCGCAGTCGATCACCAGGGCCGCGTCGCCGAGCTCCGCGGCGACGGCCGCCGACTGCCCGTGCGGCAGGGCGAGGAAGACGACGTCGTGTCCGGCGAGGACGCCGGCGGACGTCGGCTCCAGCACGCGCGCGGCCAGGGGCAGCAGGTGCGGCTGCACGGCGCCGAGCGGCTGGCCGGCGTTGGAGTTCGCGGTGAGGGCGCCGATCCGTACGCCGGGGTGTGCGAGGAGCAGGCGCAGCACTTCGCCGCCTGCGTATCCGCTCGCTCCTGCCACTGCCACACGTACTGCCATCGGGCCCCTCCTGGTTGATGGCATGACTATACGAATAAGCGAAGATTTATGCAATGCCGCCTGCCGGAGGTTCGCGGCACACGACTCTGACCTGCATCTTTACGGGACGCCGCCGGACTCCGAGCCTCGCGATGCCACCTATGGCGCCATGTCGGCTCGCAATGGCGCCATCGATGCGTCATGATGGCACTCGTGGGGGTAGCGCGCCCCACGGCCTCGCAAGGCCGGGGGCCCGCGTTTCGCGGGTGAGTCACCAAAAGGGGCGGGGCATGGAGACAGCAGAGAGCCGGCAGCAGGCAGCACCCGGCGCCTTCGGCGCCTTCTTCCGCTTCGTCCTCTTCGGCGGCGGGGTGGGGCTCGCCTCCGGCTTCGCCGTGGCCGGCCTCGGCGCCCGGGTTCCCTGGGTCCTGGCCAACGCCCTGGTCACCGTGGTCTCCACGCTCCTCGCCACCGAGCTGCACGCCCGCTTCACCTTCGGTGCGGGCGGGCGGGCGACCCTGCGCCAGCATGCGCAGTCGGCCGGGTCAGCGGCGGCCGCGTACGTGGTGACCTGCGTGGCGATGCTCGCGCTGCAGCAGCTGGTGGCGGCACCCGGTGCAGTGCTGGAGCAGGTCGTCTACCTGTCGGCGTCCGCACTCGCCGGTGTCGCGCGGTTCGCGGTGCTGCGCCTCGTGGTCTTCGCGCGGAACCGCTCGCAGGCCGCGGCCCCCGCCCGGGCCGCCCACCGCTCCCTGCCCGCGACCGTGGCCCGTACCTCGGCCCCGGTCGGCCCCGCGGCGCTCTGCCGCGCCGCCTGAACCGGCACGCGCGGCTGGGGCCGGGACAAACGGAACCGCCCCGGCCGGGCGCAGTGCCGGCCGGGGCGGAACGGTTTTCCGTCGCGGGCGCGTCAGCCCAGGATCGCCAGAGCCTGGTTGAGCGTCGCCGAGGGGCGCATGACGGCCGAGGCCTTCGTCACGTCGGGCTGGTAGTAGCCGCCGATCTCGGCCGGGGAGCCCTGCACCGCGATCAACTCGTCGACGATCGTCTGCTCCTGCTCGGTGAGCGTCTTGGCCAGGGGCGCGAACGCCTCCGCGAGCCGGGCGTCGTCGGTCTGCTTGGCGAGCTCCTGGGCCCAGTAGAGCGCCAGGTAGAAGTGGCTGCCGCGGTTGTCGATGCCGCCCAGGCGGCGGCTCGGCGACTTGTCCTCGTTGAGGAAGGTGCCGGTCGCGCGGTCGAGCGTGTCGGCGAGCACCTTGGCGCGGGCGTTGCCGGTGGTGGCCGCGAGGTGCTCGAAGCTGGCCGCGAGGGCGAAGAACTCGCCGAGGCTGTCCCAGCGGAGGTAGTTCTCCTTGACGAGCTGCTGCACGTGCTTGGGAGCGGAGCCGCCGGCGCCGGTCTCGAACAGGCCGCCGCCGTTCATCAGCGGGACGACCGACAGCATCTTCGCGCTCGTGCCGAGCTCGAGGATCGGGAACAGGTCGGTCAGGTAGTCGCGCAGGACGTTGCCGGTGACGGAGATCGTGTCCTCGCCGCGGCGGATGCGCTCCAGCGAGAACTTCGTCGCCTCGACGGGCGACATGATCTCGATCTGCAGGCCCTCGGTGTCGTGCTCCGGCAGGTACGCCTTGACCTTCTCGATGAGCTGCGCGTCGTGCGCGCGGTTCTCATCGAGCCAGAAGACGGCCGGGACGCCGGTCGCGCGGGCGCGGGTGACGGCGAGCTTGACCCAGTCGCGGATCGGCGCGTCCTTGGTCTGGCACATGCGGAAGATGTCGCCGGCGCCGACGACCTGCTCCAGCACGACGTTCCCGGCGGCGTCGACGACGCGCACGGTGCCCGTGGTGGCGATCTCGAAGGTCTTGTCGTGGCTGCCGTACTCCTCGGCCTTCTGCGCCATGAGGCCGACGTTGGGCACCGAGCCCATGGTCGACGGGTCGAAGGCGCCGTGGGCGCGGCAGTCGTCGAGGACGACCTGGTAGACGCCCGCGTAGCTGCTGTCCGGGAGGACGGCGAGGGTGTCGGCCTCCTGGCCGTCCGGGCCCCACATGTGGCCGGAGGTGCGGATCATGGCCGGCATGGAGGCGTCGACGATGACGTCGCTGGGGACGTGCAGGTTGGTGATGCCCTTGTCGGAGTCGACCATCGCCAGGGCCGGGCCCTCGGCGAGCTCGGCGTCGAAGGAGGCCTTGATCGCGGCGCCCTCGGGCAGGGCCTCCAGGCCCTTGAAGATGCCGCCGAGGCCGTCGTTCGGGGTCAGGCCCGCGGCGGCGAGCTGCTCGCCGTACTGCGCGAACGTCTTCGGGAAGAAGGCGCGGACCACGTGGCCGAAGATGATCGGGTCGGAGACCTTCATCATCGTGGCCTTCAGGTGCACGGAGAACAGCACGCCCTCGGCCTTGGCGCGGGCGACCTGCGCCGCGAGGAACTCGCGCAGCGCGGCGACGCGCATGACGGAGGCGTCGACGACCTCGCCGGCGAGCACGGGGACCGACTCGCGCAGGACCGTGGTGGAGCCGTCGTCACCCGAGAGCTCGATGCGGAGCGTGCCGTCCTCGGCGATGACCGCGGACTTCTCGGTGGAGCGGAAGTCGTCGACGCCCATGGTGGCGACGTTCGTCTTCGAGTCGGCCGTCCAGGCGCCCATGCGGTGCGGGTGCGTCTTGGCGTAGTTCTTGACCGACGCGGGGGCGCGGCGGTCGGAGTTGCCCTCGCGCAGGACGGGGTTGACCGCGCTGCCCTTGACCTTGTCGTAGCGGGCGCGGACGTCGCGCTCCTCGTCGGTCTTCGGGTCGTCCGGGTAGTCCGGCAGCGCGTAGCCCTGCGCCTGCAGCTCGGCGACCGCGGCCTTCAGCTGCGGGATCGAGGCCGAGATGTTGGGCAGCTTGATGATGTTGGCACCCGGCGTCTTGGCCAGCCGGCCGAGCTCGGCGAGGGCGTCGTCGATGCGCTGGCCCTCTTCGAGGTACTCGGGGAACTGCGAGATGATCCGGCCGGCCAGCGAGATGTCGCGGGTCTCCACAGTGACCCCGGCCGTCGAGGCGTAGGCCTGGACCACGGGCAGGAACGAGTGCGTGGCCAGGGCCGGCGCCTCGTCGGTGTGCGTGTAAATGATGGTCGAGTCAGTCACCGGGTGCTCCGCTCCACGTCTGTAACATTGCTCGACATCAAGATATCTCGTACCGGACCCCCTCTCGACAGGACCCTGGCCACATCTGCGGAACGGGCCCGCGCCCGCGTTCCGGCCAGGGGTCCGGGGCTGCGGGGCTCCCGGGTCAGCCCGTTCCGCCGCCCAGGGACTCCAGCAGCTTCCTGAGGCCCGTCGCGAGCGCGTCGCGCTCCTCCTTCGACAGGGCGGCGAGCAGGCCCTCCGAGGTGGCGAGGTGGTCGGGCAGGGTCTCGTCCACGAGGGCGCGGCCCTCGTCGGTGAGCTCGACGACGACGCTGCGGCCGTCCGAGGCACTGGGCCTGCGGCTCACCAGACCGCGGGTCTCCAGCCGGTCGAGCCGCTGGGTGATCGCCCCTGACGTGACCATCGAGGACCGCATCAGTTCGGCGGGGGTCAGCCGGTGCGGCGCGGCGCTGCGGCGCAGCGTGGCGAGGACGTCGAAGGACGCGTGGTCGAGGCCGTGGGCGTTGAAGGTGCGGCCCGTCTCGACGTCGACGAGCCGGGCCAGCCGCTTGAGCCGCCCGAGCACCGCCATCGGGGACACATCCAGGTCAGGGCGTTGCACAGCCCACTGTTCGAGTACGCGGTCGACGTGATCTGCCATCGGGCCAGGGTAGTGGGTCGAAGGCAACTGTCTTAGCAGTGAGGTACCTCACGACGCTTCCTTCACCTCTCGACCCCCACATAGCTTAGCGCTGAGATACATTGCTTTAGTGCTAAGCAATCGAGTCGGAAACCTGCTGCTGACCGCCCTCGCGCCTGCCGTCTGGGGCACCACCTACCTCGTGACCACCGAGCTCCTCCCGCCGGGCCGCCCGCTCCTCGCGGCGGTCGTCCGGGCCCTGCCCGCCGGGCTGGTGCTCGTGGCCGTGACGCGGCGCCTGCCGCAGGGCGTGTGGTGGTGGCGGGCGCTCGTGCTCGGCGCCCTGAACATCGGCGGGTTCTTCGCTCTGCTGTTCGTCGCCGCGTACCGCCTGCCCGGCGGGGTCGCAGCCACCGTCGGCGCGATACAGCCGCTGCTGGTCGCCCTGCTCTCCGCCGGCCTGCTGGGCGAACGGCTCTCCCCTCGTACGCTGATCACCGCCGTCGCGGGAGTCGCCGGAGTCAGCCTGCTCGTGCTCCGGGCCGAGGCGCGGCTCGACGCCCTCGGGGTCGCCGCCGCGGTCGGCGGAGCGGTCGTCATGGCCACCGGCATCGTTCTCAGCAAGCGCTGGGTCTCGCCCGCGCCCCTCCTCGCGACCACCGGCTGGCAGCTCGTCGCGGGCGGCCTGCTGCTGCTCCCCGTCGCCCTCTTCGCCGAAGGCCTGCCGCCCGCCGCGCCCACCGCCGCGAACCTGGCCGGATACGCCTACCTCGCCGTCATCGGGTCCGCCCTCTCCTACAGCCTGTGGTTCCGCGGAATCCGGCTGCTCTCCCCCACCGACGCGACCTTCCTCGGCCTGCTCAGCCCGCTCGTCGCCACCGCGCTGGGATGGCTGATACTCAATCAGGAACTCAGCGCCGTCCAGGGCTTCGGCGCGCTCGTCGTCCTGGCCTCGCTCGTGGTGGCCCAGCGCAAGCGCGGCGGCGCGGCGGGCCCGGCGCGCACGGAGCGCCCGGCGCCGGCGGCGCCGGACGCCGAGCCCGCCACCCGGTGACGTCACCGCTCGTCCAGTCAAGACCCCGCGATCCCTTCCGACCAAGGAGCCGAACAGCAATGCGCATCACCGTCTTCGGAGCAGCAGGCAACGTGGGCAGCCGCGTCGTGACCGAGGCCCTGTCCCGCGGCCACGAAGTCACCGCCGTCGTAAGGAACTCCGCCCGCTTCGGCGAGCTGCCGGAGGGCGCCGTCGCCCGCACCGGCGACGCCTCCGACCCGGCCGACGTCGAACGGCTCAGCGCCGGGCAGGACCTCGTGATCGGCGCCACCCGCCCGCCGGCCGGCAGCGAGCACCAGCTCCTCGCCGCCACCCAGGGCCTGCTGGCCGGGCTCGCCCGGACCGGCGTCCGGCTGCTGCTCGTGGGCGGCGCCGGCAGCCTGACCCTCCCCGGCACCGAGGGCCTCACCGTCATCGACGGGCCCGGCTTCCCCGCCGACTGGCGGCCCATCGCCCTGGCCTGCAACGACCAGCTGGCCGCCTGCCGCGCCGTGCAGGACGTGGACTGGGCCTACCTGAGCCCGGCCGCCGTACTGGAGCCGGGCGTGCGCACCGGCACCTACCGCCTGGGCAAGGACGAGCTCATCGTGGACGCCGAGGGCAACTCGGCGATATCCATGGAGGACCTGGCCGTGGCCCTCCTCGACGAGGCCGAGAAGCCGGTCCACCACCGGGCGCGGTTCACGGTCGGCTACTGAGCGGACAACGGGGCGCCGACCGCGAACGGTCGGCGCCCCGGGCGTCGTGCGGCCCGCCTCGACCGTCCGGCATCCCGCGTGCGGGCGGCCCGCCGTCCCCGTCCCGCCGCGGCGCGCTACCGCCACGGCGGAGACCGGCGGCGCCGGACCGGCCGACGCGACCTGGCCCGGCACCGCCGGTACGGCCCGTCGCGGCTGATCACCGCTGCGGCGGAAGGGTGTCGCGCGGTCGGCAGCTCGCAGTGGGCGTCGCGCCCACACCGCCGCAGCGCGGCGCGCTACCGCCGCGGCGAGGGGGAGGTCATCGGCCCCGTTGTGTGCCCTGCAGGCGTTCCAACTCTCGGCGGTCGCGTTTGGTGGGGCGGCCCGTGCCGCGGTCGCGGACCGCTGCCGCGGCCACGTGTTCGCGCGGCGGCTCGGGCGGGGTGTTGTCGACGTAGCACTCGGCGGCGACGGGCGCGCCGACGCGCTTGCTGATGAGCCGCGACACCACCACGACCCGCTCCCGCCCCGCGAGACGCACCCGTACCTCGTCGCCGGTGCGCACCGGCTGGGACGGCTTGGCGCGCTCGCCGTTGACGCGGACGTGGCCCGCGCGGCAGGCGGTGCCCGCCGCGGAGCGGGTCTTCGTGAGCCGTACGGACCAGATCCAGCTGTCGACCCGGACCGGGCCGCTCCCCTCGTCTGAAGCCATGCTCCGACTCTAGCGGGGCGGCCCGGGAACCCCCGCGCTCCTCAGCCCGCGACTTCGCCGAACGCCGCCCGCAGCCTGCTGACGCCCTCCGCCAGCTCGGCCGTCCCCGCGACCGCCGCGAAGCTCAGCCGCAGGTGCGGGGCCACGGACTCCGCGGGGTGGTACGGGCCGCCCGAGGCCACGGCGACACCGGCCCGCAGCGCGGCCGCGGACAGCGCGGCGTCGTCGGTGCCGTCCGGCAGCCGCGCCCACACGTGGAAGCCGCCGGGCGGGACGAAGTCCACGCAGACGGCGGGCAGTTCGCGGTGCAGGGCGGTGAGCAGCGCCTCGCGGCGCACGCGCAGCTCGGCGGCGGTCGTGCGCCGGTGCCGGGTCCAGGCGGGCGAGCCGACGAGTTCGAGGGCGGCCTCCTGCAACGGGCGGGGCACGAAGAAGCTGTCCACGACCTGGATGGCCCGCAGGCGTTCGAGGACCGGCCCGCGCGCGGCGAGGGCCCCCACGCGCAGGCTCGGCGAGGTGGCCTTGGTGAGGGAGCAGACGTGGACGACGATGCCGTCGGGGTCGTCCGCGGCGAGCGTGGGCGGCAGCGGCGGGGCGTCCTCGTGGGCGAGGCGCCGGGCGAAGTCGTCCTCGATGACGAAGGCCCCGGCCTCGCGGGCCACGCGGATCACCTCGGGCCGCCGGTCGTCGGCCAGGACGGCGCCGGTCGGGTTCTGGAACAGCGGCTGGCAGACGAAGACGCGGGCGCCGCTCGTGCGGAAGGCTTCCGCGAGCAGGTCGGTGCGCACGCCGCGGGCGTCGGCCGGGACGGGTACGGGCCGCAGTCCGGAGGCGCGCGCGGCGGCGAGCATGCCGGGGTAGGTCGGGGATTCGACGAGGACGGGCGCGCCGGGCGGGGCCAGCGCGCGCAGGGCCGCGGTCAGGGCGCTCTGACCGCCGGCGGTGATCAGCACCTCGGAGGCGGCGACGGTGCCCGCCGGGCCGCCGATCTCGCGCGCGAACCAGGCGCGCAGCTCCGTCACGCCCTCGATGGGCGGGCGGCCCCAGGCGCCGGGGCGCCGCCCGGCCCGGCCGAGGGCGGCGGCGAGGGCGCGCTCGGGCTGCAGGGCCGGGTGGAGGTAGCCGCCGCTGAGCTCGATGACGCCGGGCGGGGGTTCGGCGAGCGTGGTGAGCACGCCGGAGGCGTCGACGGAGCGGGGAACGGCCTCCGCGGTGCTCTCCACGCTGAGGGCGACCTGCTGCCACGAGGTGTCGCCGAGGTGGACGGGCGCGCTGTGCGGGGCCGCGCGGAAGGCGCCGGCGCCGGGCCGGGTGGTCACGAGGCCCTCCGCGGCGAGGGCGGCGATGGCCCGCGAGACGGTGACCGGGCTGACGCGGAAGCGCTCGACGAGGGCCCTGCTCGACGGCAGCTTCTCACCCACAGAGTAGCGGTTGAGCTCTCCCTTGAGGGCTCGTACCAGTTCAGCGACGCTGCTACGCTCATGCATGAGAGTGAAAGATAGCGCTATCGGCCCGACAGCGGTAGCAGTGCAGAGCCCCGGGCGGCCCGCCGCGGCGGACGGCGCAGGGGCCGGCGGGGCAGGAGCCGACGCCGCCCGTACGGGAAGCGGCGTCCTCTTGGCCGCCCTCGGCGTGGCGGCCTTCTCGCTGACGTTCCCCGGCACGGCCTGGGCCCTGGAAGGGCTCGGCCCCTGGTCCGTGACCTCCTGCCGGATGCTGCTGGCGGGCCTGATCGCGGCCGGCTGCCTGCTGGCGCTGCGGATACGGGTGCCCGCCCGCCGGCACTGGCCGGCGCTGTGCGCGGTGGCCGGCGGCACGGTGGTCGGCTTCCCCCTGCTGACCACGCTCGCGCTGCGGACCTCCTCGACCTCGCACGCCGCGGTCGTCGTGGGCCTGCTGCCACTGACGACCGCCGCCTACTCGGCCGTGCGCAACCGGACCCGGCACTCGCGCACGTTCTGGGGCGCGGCGGTCACGGGTGCGGCCGTGGTCATCGCCTTCGCCCTGCAGCAGAGCGGCGGCAGCCCCACCACCGGCGACCTGTACCTGTTCGCCGCGCTCCTGGTCTGCGCGGCGGGCTACGCGGAGGGCGGGCGGCTGGCGCGCGAGATGCCCGGCTGGCAGGTCATCGGCTGGGCGCTGGTGATGTGCCTGCCGGTGGCGGCCGTGGGCGCCGCGCTGGCGCTGCCGGCCGAGCCCGTACGGCTGACGGGCCACACGATCGCCGGGCTGCTGTGGCTCGCCGCAGGGTCGCAGTTCCTGGGCATGTGGGTGTGGTACCGCGGCATGAGTGCGATCGGGGTCGCCCGGGCGAGCCAGCTGCAGCTGGCGCAGCCGCTGCTCACGCTCGTCTGGTCGGTGCTGCTGCTCGGCGAGCACCTGACGCCCGCGGCGCCGGTGGCCGCCGTGGCCGTGCTGGTGTGCATCGGGGTGACGCAGCGGGCGCGCGGCTGACCGGGCGCGCGTTGCTCCACTTGGCCGAGGGGCGGGCCATATACCGCCGGTCACCGTAGACTTGGGAGCATCCCAGCACACACTCGAATCTCGAACGGAACTCGAACAGAAGGGGCACCGTCGATGCATGCGAGCAAGGGTGACCGCCTGGTGGTGCACGGCCGGACCGTCGGCAAGGAGGACCACGTCGTGGAGATCGTGGAGGTGCTGGGGCCCGACGGCACGCCGCCGTACCGGGTCCGCGCCGAGAACGGCCACGAGACGATCATGTCGCCGGGCCCCGACTCCGTGGTCGACCACCGCAAGGCCTCCGGCCAGGGTTAGCGGACGCCTTCGACCCCGCCGCGGCGGAAGCCGGCCCGCGGCGGGGTCCGTGGGTGCCGCGCGCACCGCACGACGGAGCCCGCGGTCAGCGAGGCGGGCGCACCCGCGCCGGATAGTGGTCCTTGACCACCCGCGCCATCGCCCCTATCGGGTCCGCCACCACCTGCTTGGCGGAGAAGTACACGTTCCCCAGCACCTCCGGGTACTCGCGGCACAGCGTGAGGTGGCGCGAGAGCTCGGCCGGGTCCTGCCAGGGCGCGGGCTGTGCGGGGTCGCCCGCCCGGTACAGCGCCTCGCCGATGTACAGCTGCACGTCCGTGTCCCGGACGGTCTCCGCCCACCACGGCACGAGCTTGGCGTAGTCGGCGGCGGCGAAGCCGATGTGCCAGTACACCTGCGGCACGATGTAGTCGATCCACTCCTCGCGGACCCACTTGCGCGTGTCCGCGCCGAGGTCGTCGTACGTCTGCACGCCCGCGCGGGTATCGGAGCCGAGCGGGTCGGCGGAGCGGTTGCGCCACACCGCGAACGGGCTGATCCCGAACTGCACGTGCCGCTTGCGCCGTTTGACGCGCTGCCCCATCTCCCGCACCAGCGAGTCGATGTTGTCGCGCCGCCAGGCGGCCCGGTCCGGGAAGCCGGAACCGTAGCGGGCGTAGGCGGCGTCGTCGTCGAAGCGCTGGCCGGCCACCGGGTACGGGTAGAAGTAGTCGTCGAAGTGCACGCCGTCCAGGTCGTAGCGGGAGACGGCGTCGAGCATGGCGTCCTGGACGAAGCGGCGCACCTCGGGCAGGCCGGGGTTGTAGTAGAGCTTGCCGCCGTAGGGCACGACCCACTCGGGGTGGATGCGCGCGGGGTGGGTGGCGACGAGCCGGCCGGGGTCGGTGTGGTTGGCGATGCGGTAGGGGTTGAACCAGCCGTGCAGTTCGATCCTGCGCCGGTGGGCCTCGCGCACGGCGAACGCCAGCGGATCCCAGCCCGGGTAGCGTCCTTGAGTTCCCGTCAGGTACTCCGACCACGGCTCGAACGGGGAGGGCCAGAAGGCGTCCGCGGTCGGCCGGATCTGCAGCATGACGGCGTTGAGCCGGCGTTCGACGGCCGCGTCGAGGAGGGTGATCAGCTCCTCGCGCTGCCGCTCGGGGGGCAGGCCCGGCTTGGACGGCCAGTCGACGTTGACGACGGTGGCGATCCACATCCCCCGGAACTCGCGCTTGCGCCGGCGCTCGGCCGGGCCGCCGGCCCCCGCCGTCCGCGCGGCCGCCGACGACCGCCCCACCGCGGCTCCCGCCTCGCCGGTCGCCAGCATGGCGGACATCATCCCTGCGGCGGCCACGGTGAACCCTCTTCGGGTCATACGCCCCATATGCGGGACCTCTCTTCGCCGTCTCGTCGGATCGGTCACACCGTTCGAGGCCAGCATGCCCGCCCCAGCACCATCGGGACCGCACGGCGCGGAGTAACGTCTGGAACGAGGCGGGCACCGCGGCGAGGACGCGGCGGCCGCCGGACGACCGAGATCAGCGAAAGGCACGATGTGACGGACACTGTGGCAGACGTAGCGCGGGTCGGGGTGGTGGGCTGCGGCCAGATGGGCGCGGGGATCGCGGAGGTGTGTGCCCGGGCCGGCCTGGACGTCATGGTCGCCGAGACCACCGGGGAGGCCCTGGAGATCGGCCGCACCCGCCTGACCAACTCCCTCGGCAAGGCCGCCGAGCGCGGCAAGATCTCCGAGGAGGAGCGCGACGCGACGCTCGCCCGGCTGAGCTTCACCACCGATCTCGGCGAGTTCGCCGACCGCGACCTGGTCATCGAGGCCGTCGTCGAGAACGAGCAGGTCAAGACCGAGATCTTCCAGGTCCTCGACCAGGTGGTCACCCGCCCCGACGCGATCCTGGCCTCCAACACCTCCTCGATCCCGCTGGTGAAGCTGGCCGTGGCCACCTCCCGGCCGGACCGTGTCATCGGCATCCACTTCTTCAACCCGGCCCCGGTGCAGAAGCTCGTCGAGCTCATCCCGGCGCTCACCACCAGCGAGGAAACGATCAAGCGCGCCGATGCGCTGGTCGCCAACGTGCTGGGCAAGCACGCCATCCGGGCCCAGGACCGCTCCGGCTTCGTCGTCAACGCCCTGCTGATCCCGTACCTGCTCTCGGCCATCCGGATGTTCGAGTCCGGCATCGCCAGCCGCGAGGACATCGACAACGGCATGGAGCTCGGCTGCGCCCACCCCATGGGCCCGCTCAAGCTCTCCGACCTGATCGGCCTGGACACGGTCGCCTCGGTCGCCGACAGCATGTACCAGGAGTACAAGGAGCCGCTGTACGCCGCTCCGCCGCTGCTGCAGCGCATGGTCGACGCCGGCCGGCTCGGCCGCAAGACCGGCTCGGGCTTCTACTCGTACTGACCTTTCGTACGGAAGCCCGTGGCCCTACGGACGTCACGCACCGTCACCGCCGCACACCCGTGTTCGCACGGGGTGTGCGGCGGTGACTCGCATATACCCCCCGCACACGCTCCCGTTCCGCGCCGCCACGCGATTGACTCGGCTCGTCGGACACACAGGAGTCATTCCGGAAGGGGTACGGACCGTGACCATGCATCCCGAGCAGGCCACCAGAACGGCTGAGCTCGCGGAGCTCCGTCGTAGCCTCGACGTCGGCGTCGTCCGCATCGACGGCCACCTCGCCCTCCTCACCCAGCGCAGCGACCAGTCGGAACGCGATCTCACGGAGATGGCGGACCGGGTGCGGGCCCTTGAGCACGGCAGGTGGCCCCTGCCTTCGCTGGCCGCGCTCACCGGGGTCGCCGCCCTGGCACTCGCCGTCTGGCAGGCGACCGGCCGGTGAACGCGGGACGTGCCGCGGCCGGGTGCGCGGCCGCGCGCTAGCCGAGCCTGATGTGGTGGAGCAGGAGCAGCGCCGCCGCCATGTTGGCGGCCGGCACCTCACCACGGCCGATCATGTCGGGCACCAGCTTCAGCGGCACCCACTCGCGCCGGTCGGACTCGAAGTCGTCCTCCGGGTCGCCGATGTACTCGGCCTCGTCCGACCAGTAGATGTGGTGCCGGGCGTCGGTGAGGCCGTTGGACGGCTCGACGGACATCAGGTGCCGCAGCGGGCCGGGCCGCCACCCGGTCTCCTCCTCCATTTCCCGGGCCGCCGCGCCGGCGAGGTCCTCGCCGTCCTCGACGACGCCGGCGGCCAGTTCCCAGCCCCAGTTGTCGGTGATGAAGCGGTGCCGCCACAGCAGCAGGACCTCATTGGCCTCGTTGACCACCGTGGCCACGGCGACGGGCCGCAGCCGGATGACGAAGTGGTCGAGGTGGCGGCCGTCGGGGAGTTGAACGTCTGCGAGATTGACCCGGAACCAGCGGTTCGCATAGACCGTCCGCTCCCTGAGATTCTTCCAACGCACGTGTTGCCACCTTCCGCCGAGGTGGCCACCTCCCCGGGCGCTGTCCTCACAGGGGCACGCGCAGCGCCCCGTCGATCATCTCGGCGGCCTCGGCAGTGGCCGCACACCCGCTTTCGATCAGATGCTCGCGCACCGCCCGGAGTCTGTCCCGTAAGCGCTGCGATTCCATGCCTCTCGCCTGCTCGGTCATCTCCCGTGCGGTGGCCACCGCCTTGTCCGCGTCTCCTTGACGCAGCTCGATGTGCGTGAGCATGGCGAGCCGGTGGACACGTCCCCGGTCGTGGGCGGGGGTGTCGACGGCCCGGTCCGCGTGCTCACGGGCGGGTCCGAGGTCACCGAGGCTGAGCAGCGCCTCGGCCACCTGCACGTTCACCAGACCGGGCTGGACGTAGCCGGTCTCGGCGGGCTCCTGGCCGCGGCGGATGCGGTCGGCGGCGGTCTCGGCGCGGCGGATGCAGGCGAGCGCGCCGGCACCGTCGCCGAGCCGCGCGTACGCCTTGGCCTGCATGGCGTAGAGATCGGCGGCGAGGGCCGGGGTCAGCTCCGTCCCCGCGGCCCGCAGCGCGGACTCGGCGAACGCCACGGCCTGCCGGTACTCGCGCATGAACAGCGACTGGTTGACGAGCAGCGCGATGACGTAGCCGCCGAGGCCGCGGTCGCCGCTGGCCTTGGCCAGCCGCAGCGCCTGGTGGAAGTAGCGCTGCGCCAGGCCGTGGGCGTCGGAGTCGTAGGCGCAGATGCCGGCGACGGCGACCAGCCCGCCGGTGGCCCGGTGCAGCTGACGGCCCGTCTCGTCGGTGTAGCTGCCGCGCAGCAGGGGGGCCGCCTCGGCGTTGAGGAAGCCGACGACGCGGGCGCGCGTCGCGATCCCGCCCGCCTTGCGGTACATCTGCTCGTAGTGGGTGCGGGCCGCGCGCAGCATCTCGATGTCGTCCATGGAGACGCGGGTGAGGCCGCGCCGGGAGACGTCGGCGTCCTCGGGAGGGTTCTCCCACTCCCAGACCGGGATGACGGCGGGGGTCCCGGTGACGGCGGGGGCGGTGACGACGTGCTCGCGCTGCTGCTCGTCGGAGCGCCAGAGGGCGGTGGCCCGTTCGACGAAGCCGGACAGCGGGGTGTTGGGCAGGCGGGGACTGCCCGGGGTGCCGAGGCCGATGTCGTCCAGGGTCAGCGCGCGGTGCAGCCGCTCGCCGAGCACCTCGCAGATCAGATCCGGCACCTGGCCGCGGGGCCGCTGGCCCTTCAGCCAGCGGGCGACCGCCGTGTGCTCGTAACGCAGCGCCAGACCCCGGACCCGGCCCGCCGCGTTGACGTGGGCGGCCAGGCCGGCGTGGGATATGCCTGCTTCGTCGAGGATGGCGTCAAGGAGAGTGTTGGGCTCCATCCTGCCCTCCGCATACGCTCGGTGGAGCCAGCGTAAGGGAGATCGCTTCGCACGGGGTGTGAACCGGCCGTGGCTGTGCGTCAGCGGCGGGGGCGTCCGGAACGGGCCAGACAGGGGCGGGGGGCGCGCTCCTGCGCCCGGCAGCGGTCGTTGCTCAGCACCAGCAGGGCGATGTCGTCGGAGAGGCGGCCTCCGGTGTGGCGCAGCAGCGCCGACTGGACGTGCTCGATGACCGCGGCGGGGACGACAGGCGTGCGGTCGGCGACGGCGTCGAGGACTGCCGCGAGCGGGAAGAAGGATCCGGCCGCATCGCGCGCGTCCTCCGCGCCGTCCGTGTGGAGGACCAGGGCGTCTCCCGGCAGGAGCCGGGTCAGGGGGGCGACGGGCAGCTCGGGCGGCAGCGGGAAGAGGCCGAGCGGCGGCAGCGGATCGCCCCGCCCCACGGAAGCGACGCGGGCGCCCTCACCGGCGGTGCGGGAGAGGCGGTACGGCCAGGGGTGGCCGCAGTTGACCGCGGTGACCAGGCCGTCGGGACGGATCTCCAGCAGCAGGACGGTCACGAACTCCTCGCCCAGCCCGCGCTCCTGCTCCGCCCCGGGCCTGGACTGGGCCTCGGCGCGGGCGCGCTCGCACGACAGATGGCGCTGCAGGGCGCGGTCCAGGCGGCGCAGCACACCGGCCAGGGCGGGCTCGTCGTGGGCGGCCTCGCGGAAGCTGCCGAGGACGGCGGCGACGGTGCCGATGGCGGTCAGGCCATGGCCGCGGACGTCTCCCATGACGATCCGCACCCCGTACGGCGTGGCCAGCGCTTCGTAGAGATCGCCGCCGACCAGGGCGCCCTCGCTGACCGACAGGTGGCCGCCGGCGAGGGTGATGCCGTCGAGCCGGGGCGGCAGGGGGCGGAGCAGCACGCGCTGGGCGGTGACGGCGACCTCCCGGGCGCGCTCCAGCTCGCGCAGGAGCCGGCGCCGGCGGCCGGCGACGGCGCATCCCGCGGCGGCGACGGCAATGATCGCGAGCAGCTGCACGGCCTCGCCGCGGGGGCCCACGAGCTCCCACGCGACCACTCCGAGTGCCCACAGGCCGGGGAGAGCGAACACCACCCCCCGCCGCCAGCGCACCGCTCTTGTCCGAATCATGCCGTTGGCCCCCCTAGCAGCAATGACGTCCTCGATTCTCGCGAGCGATCAGCGCTAAGTAACGACCTGACCCTTCGACTCCACCCTATTGAGTGATATTCGGACACTCCTGAGTGAGGAAACGCGAGAGGGGCGCATCCGGTGAACCGGATGCGCCCCTCCTTCAGGCCACCATGACCTGCACTTTCCTCGGCTTACGTCAGCTGCTTCCAGCTGTTTTCAGCCGCCGTCCGCCGCCGGGCAGGCGATCAGACGGCATCACACAGCGTCACGCGCCGCGCAGCACCGCGCTCGTGCGCTCGACGGCCGCGGCCACGGCGGCGTCGCGCGCGGCGGTGGCCTCCTCGGCCGTCAGCGTGCGGTCGGTCGCGCGGAAGCGCAGAGCGTACGCGAGCGACTTCCTGCCCGCGCCGATCTGCTCGCCGGTGAAGACGTCGAACAGGCGCAGCGACTCCAGCAGCTCGCCCGCGCCGGAGCGCAGCGCGCCCTCGACGTCGGCCGCCGGGACCGAGGCGTCCACGACGAGCGCGACGTCCTGCGTGGCCACCGGGAAGGAGGACACGTGCGGGGCCTCGACGGCACCGGTGCCGGCCTGCTGCAGGACATCGAGGTCGATCTCCATGGCGCAGGTGCGCTCCGGCAGGCCGAAGGCCTTGACGACGCGCGGGTGCAGCTCGCCGGCGGAGCCGGCGAACACCTCGGCGCCGTCGACCACGGCGAAGAGCGCGGCGCAGCGGCCGGGGTGGAACGGCGCCCGCTGGTCCTGACGGACGATCAGTTCGACGCCCGCCTCGCGCGCGACGGCACGGCCGGCCTCGACGGCGTCCGCCCAGCCGGACGGACGGCCCTTGCCCCAGTAGCCGGCGAGCTCGCGGGCCCCGGCGAGGACGACGGCGGCACGGCGCGGCTGCCGGGGCAGCGCGGCGTTCAGGCCGGCGATCTCCTCGTCGGTGGGACGGCGGTCGACGGGCAGCCGGACCGGGGTGGTCTCCTCGCCGGTGGGCAGGAAGACCAGACCGGTCTCGAAGAGGGCCAGGTCGTGCTCGCCGCGGCTGTCGTTGCGGCGCAGGGCCGTGAACAGGCCCGGCAGCAGCGTGGTGCGCAGCGCCGGCTCGGCCTCGGAGAGCGGGTTGACCAGGCGCACCGTGGTGCGGCGCGGGTCGTCGGCCTCCAGGCCCAGGTGGTCGAGCGCCCAGTCACCGACGAAGGGGTAGTTGAGCACCTCGACGTAGCCCGCGCCGGCCAGCGCCCGGCCGACGCGGCGGTGCAGCCGCTGGCGGTGGGTCAGGCCGCGGCCGGCGGGGGGCGCCGGCAGGGTGGCGGGCAGGTTCTCGTAGCCCTCGAGCCGGATGACCTCTTCGGCGAGGTCGTTCGGGTCGGTGAGGTCGGGGCGCCAGCTCGGGACGGTGACGATGAGCTCGTCCTGCCCGTAGACGTCGCAGCCGACCTCCTGGAGGTGGCGGACGACGGTCTCGCGGCCGTACTCCACACCGGCCACGCCGTCCGGGTGGTCGGCGCGCATGGTGATCGTGCGCGGACCGCTCGGGGCGGCGAACTCCGTCACGCCGGCCTCGGCGGTGCCGCCCGCGAGCAGCACCAGCAGGTCGACGGTGCGCTGGGCGGCCGCGGAGGCCGCCTGCGGGTCGACGCCGCGCTCGAAGCGCTTGGACGCCTCGGAGGGCAGCTTGTGGCGCCGGACGGCGCGGGCGATGGCGACGGGGTCGAAGTGCGCCGCCTCGATGACGACCTCGGTGGTGCCCTCGCCGGCGGCGTGGTCGGCGATCTCGGTCTCGGCGCCGCCCATGACGCCCGCGAGCCCGATCGGGCCGCGGTTGTCGGTGATGACCAGGTCCTCGGCGTCCAGGACGCGCTTGGTGCCGTCGAGGGTGGTCAGCTTCTCGCCGCCCTCGGCACGGCGGACGCCGATCGGGCCGTCGAGGCGCGAGCGGTCGTAGGCGTGCAGCGGCTGGCCGAGCTCCAGCATCACGTAGTTGGTGATGTCGACGGCCAGGGAGATCGCGCGCATGCCGGCCTTCTGCAGACGGCGCTGCAGCCAGATCGGGGAGCGGGCCTCGGGGTCGAGACCGGTGACCGTGCGGGCCGTGAAGCGGTCGCAGCCGGCCGGGTCGGCGACCTTGACGGGGTAGCCGAAGGCGTTGGGCGCGGGCACGTCCAGCAGGGCCGGGTCGCGCAGCGGCAGGCCGTAGGCGGTGGCGGCCTCGCGGGCGATGCCGCGCATCGACAGGCAGTAGCCGCGGTCGGGGGTGACGGCGATGTCCAGCACCTCGTCGACCAGCTCGAGCAGCTCGATGGCGTCGGTGCCGGGCTCGTACTCCTGCGGGAGCACGATGATGCCGTGCGTGCCGTCGTCGCCCATGCCCAGCTCCTCGCCGGAGCAGATCATGCCGTGCGAGACCTTGCCGTAGGTCTTGCGGGAGGCGATGGCGAAGTCGCCGGGCAGGACGGCGCCGGGCAGCACGACGACGACCTTGTCGCCGACGGAGAAGTTACGGGCGCCGCAGACGATCTCCTGCGGCTCACCGGTGCCGTTGGCCGTGCCGACGTCGACGGTGCAGAAGCGGATCGGCTTGCGGAAGCCCTCGAGCTCCTCGATGGTCAGGACCTGGCCGACGACCAGGGGACCCTTCAGGCCGGCGCCGAGGCTCTCGACGCGCTCGACCTCCAGGCCCGCGGCGATCAGCTTGGCCTGCACGTCGCGACCGGTCTCACCGGCCGGCAGGTCGACGTATTCCCGCAGCCAGGAAAGCGGGGCGCGCATCAGATCTCCATCCCGAACGGCCGGGTGAAACGCACGTCACCCTCGACCATGTCTCGCATGTCCTCGACGTTGTGGCGGAACATCAGCAGTCGCTCGATGCCGAACCCGAAGGCGAAGCCGCTGTACTTCTCCGGGTCGATGCCCGCGGCCGTCAGCACGCGCGGGTTCACCATGCCGCAGCCGCCCAGCTCGATCCAGCCCTCGCTGGAGCAGGTGCGGCAGGGGCGGTCGGGGTTCCCGGCCGACTCGCCGCGGCAGACGTAGCACTGCATGTCCAGCTCGGCGGAGGGCTCGGTGAAGGGGAAGTAGTTGGGGCGCAGGCGCGTGGTCAGGCCCTCGCCGAACAGCGAGCGCACCATGTGCTCGATGGTGCCCTTGAGGTCGGCCATGGTCAGGCCCTCGTCGATGGCGAGGAGCTCGACCTGGGTGAAGACCGGCGTGTGCGTCGCGTCCAGCTCGTCCATGCGGTAGACGCGGCCGGGGCAGATCACGTAGACGGGCGGCTCGCGGTCGAGCATCGTGCGGACCTGCACCGGAGAGGTGTGGGTGCGCAGCACGACGCCCGACTCGGCCTCCTTGGCCTTCTTGCCCGGGGCCTGGACGAAGAGGGTGTCCTGCATGGCCCGGGCCGGGTGGTCCTGCGCGATGTTCAGCGCGTCGAAGTTGAACCACTCCGCCTCGACCTCGGGGCCCTCGGCGACCTCGTAGCCCATGGCCACGAAGACGTCCTCGATGCGCTCGCTGAGGGTCGTGATGGGGTGGCGCGCGCCGGCCGGAGTGCGGTCGTACGGCAGCGTGACGTCCACCGCCTCCTCGACCAGCACGCGGGCGTCGCGCTCCGCCTCCAGCTCGGCCTGGCGGGCGGCGAAAGCCTTGTTCACGGCACCGCGGGCCATGCCCATGCGCTTGCCGGCCTCGGCCTTGGCGTGCGGCGGCAGGGCGCCGATCTCGCGGTTGGCGAGGGCGAGGGGCGAGCGGTCACCGGCGTGCGCGGCCTTGACCTCGCGCAGGGCGTCGAGGTCGGCGGCAGCGGCGACGGCGGCGAGCGCCTCGTCCCGCATGCGCTCGATCTCTTCCGGTTTCAGGGCCTCGACCTCGACAGGGTCGTACGACTTATTGGGTGCGGACATCTCTTCCCGTGCTTCCGATTTGTCCCCCAGCTACCGCTGGGAGGTGCCCCCAGGCTTCACTTCGCTGGCGGCGCTTGCCCATCAGATGGGTGCCAAGGTCGTGCCAAAGGTGCCAAAGGTCGAGTCTAAGGGGCGCAAGAGGGTCGGTGAGCCCGCGGGCCGCCCGCTCAGGCCTGTGAGAGAAAGGCCGGGGCGCCCACGGGCAGGGTAAATCGGAACCGCGCGCCACCGCCGGCGGCCCGCTCCACGGTGATCGTCCCCCCGTGGGCCTCGACGATGCCCTTGACGATGTAGAGGCCGAGGCCGGTGCCGCCGCGCTTGCTGCCCCGCCAGAAGCGGGTGAAGACGCGGCCCATCGACTCCTCCGGAATCCCGGGGCCCTCATCGCTCACGGTGACCGCCGTACCCTCCGTGTCCTCCGCGCGTGCCTTCAGCAGCGCCGGCGCCACCTCTATGGTGACGCGCCCCTCGCCGTGGCGCACCGCATTTTCCAGGAGGTTGCCGAGGACCTGGTCGACCTTGTCGGGGTCGGCCCAGAGGTCGGGGAGCGGATCGGTGACCTTGACCTCGAAGCGGTCGGCCCGGTGGCCCGCCGTGGTGTACGCCTGGACGTGGCGGCGGACGGCGGCGACGACGTCGACGGGCTGGCGGCGCAGCTCCAGCCGGCCGGAGTCGATCCGGGAGATGTCGAGCAGCTCGGCGATCAGCCGGGTGACGCGGTCCGCATCGGCGTCGACGGTCTCCAGCATCAGCCGCTTCTGGTCGTCGGTGAACCGCTCCCACTTGGCCAGCAGCGTGGCCGTGAAGCCCTTGACGGAGGTCAGCGGCGAGCGCAGCTCGTGGGCGACGGTGGCGATCAGCTCGGCGTGACTGCGCTCGGTGCGGCGGCGGGCGTCGGTGCCGCGCAGCTGGACGACCAGGCGGCGGACGGGCCCGGTGGGCCGCTCGCGGACGTAGCGCGCGGAGACCAGGACCTCGCGGCCGCCGGGGAGCAGGAGATTCCGCTCGGGCTGGCCGAGCCGCGTGACCGGCCCGCCGTAGGGGTCGGTGAGGGGCCACCAGCGGCGGCCGTCCAGGTCCTCCAGCGGGAGGGCACTCTCCAGGGGACGGCCGATCGCCTCGTCCGGCAGGACCGCGGTGATGCGCGAGGCCGCGGCGTTGAAGCAGGTGACACGGCCGTTCTCATCGGCGACGACGAGGCCGTCCGGGAGGTCGTCGGGGTGCAGGCCGAGGCCGGTGAGCCCCTGCGTGAGGGGGTCCTCCGGCTCGTGGGCCCCGTGCGGCGCACGGGGTGCCGCCGGAGTGGCGTCGGCCACGCTTCCGGAAGCCCTGACGTTCATCATCCGCACCCCCTCCCGACTCCCCCCGGGGGGCAACCCTACTAGCTGAAGGTCACGGAGCGGCACCCTCCGGGTGCACGCTGCGCACGGGCGGAGGCGTAGAGGCACACCGCGGCGGCCGTCGCGAGGTTCAGGCTCTCGGCCTTTCCGTGGATCGGCACGCGCACCACGGCGTCCGCGAGCGCCCGCGTCTCCTCCGGCAGGCCCCAGGCCTCGTTGCCGAAGACCCAGGCCGTGGGGCCGCCCATGGTGCCCCGGTCCAGCTCGGCGTCCAGATCGCGGTCGCCCGCGCCGTCGGCGGCGAGGATGCGGGCGCCCACGCCCTGCAGGCCGCTGACCACCTGGTCGACGGGGACGCCCACGGCGACCGGCAGGTGGAAGAGGGAGCCGACGGATGCCCGGACGGCCTTGGGGTTGTAGAGGTCCACGGAGGCGTCGGTGAGCACGACGGCGTCCGCGCCGGCGGCGTCCGCGCAGCGCAGGACCGTGCCGGCGTTGCCGGGGTCGCGCACGTGGGCGAGGACCGCGACCAGCCGCGGGCGGCCGGCCAGGATCTCCTCGAAGGGCGTGTCCAGGAAGCGGCAGAGGCCGACGATGCCCTGCGGGGTGACGGTGTCGGACATCTCCGCGATGACCTCGTCCGTCGCGGTCAGCACGGGCACTCCGGCGGCGAGGGCCGCGGCGACGATGTCCGCGTGGCGCTCGGCGGCGTCCGGCGTCACGTAGACCTCGATCAGGTGATCCACGGCCTCGCGGACGGACTGCGGCCCCTCGGCCAGGAAGCGGCGCTCCTTGGCGCGGAAGCTGCGCTTGCTCAGTCGGCGGGCCGCGACGACACGGGGAGATCGCAGGGAGGTCAGCTCGGGGGCCGCCATGGGCTCACTTTCGGTTGCTGGTGTGCGCGGTGCTGCGGGTGCCGGGCCGGCCGGAGGCGCGGCGGCGGGTGGGGCCGGGGGCGGACACGAACGGACCCGCAGGCCGTGGGGCCTGCGGGTCCGCGTCGCTACAGCCTCGGGGCGCCGGTTCAGGCAGCGGCCTTCGGGGCGTTGACGTCGGCCGGCAGGGCCTTCTGGGCGACCTCGACGAGCGCGGCGAACGCGTTCATGTCGTTGACGGCCAGGTCGGCGAGGATCTTGCGGTCCACCTCGATGTTGGCGGCCTTCAGACCCTGGATCAGGCGGTTGTACGTCATGCCGTTCTGGCGGGCAGCGGCGTTGATGCGCTGGATCCACAGCTGACGGAAGTCGCCCTTGCGCTTCTTGCGGTCGTTGTAGTTGTAGACCAGGGAGTGGGTGACCTGCTCCTTGGCCTTGCGGTACAGACGCGACCGCTGGCCGCGGTAACCGCTGGCCGCCTCGAGGATCGCCCGGCGCTTCTTGTGCGCGTTGACTGCGCGCTTGACGCGTGCCACTTGTTAACTCCTTGTAGCGGGGCCGTGGTGGATTCTCACACGACCCGAAATCGATTGGGTCCCGGTGTGGACGTGCGGCCGAAGCCGGAACGTCACTTGCCGAGAAGCTTCTTGATCTTCTTGGCGTCGGCCGGGGCCATCTCGGCGTTGCCGGTGAGGCGACGCGTCAGGCGGGACGACTTGTGCTCGAGCAGGTGGCGCTTGCCGGCGCGCTCGCGCAGGACCTTGCCGGAGCCGGTGACCTTGAAGCGCTTCTTGGCACCGCTGTGCGTCTTGTTCTTCGGCATAGCGCCGTTCTCTCCTCGTCGTGGCACTCCCCGGCCGTAGCAGGGCGTACGGGAGTGTCATCTGTTTCGGTTGGTGTCCGGGGCGGATGCCCCGGGGGGTCATCCGGGGCGCGGGGCGCCCCCGGATCACGCCTCTGCGGGCTCCTCGGCGGCGTCCGCGGACGAGGCGCCGGAGCGCTCCGCCTTACGGGCGGCCTGCGCCTCGCGGGCTTCGGCCATCGCCTCGGTCTTCTTCTTGTGCGGACCGAGGACCATGATCATGTTGCGGCCGTCCTGCTTCGGGTTCGACTCGACGAAACCGAGGTCCTGGACGTCCTCCGCCAGACGCTGCAGCAGTCGGTAGCCGAGCTCCGGCCGGGACTGCTCGCGACCACGGAACATGATCGTGATCTTGACCTTGTCGCCCTGCTTGAGGAACCGGACGACGTGACCCTTCTTGGTGTCATAGTCGTGCGGGTCGATCTTCGGCCGGAGCTTCATCTCCTTGATGACCGTGTGCGCCTGGTTCTTGCGCGCCTCACGGGCCTTCATGGCCGACTCGTACTTGAACTTCCCGTAGTCCATGAGCTTGCAGACCGGCGGACGGGCGTTCGCCGCCACCTCGACGAGGTCGAGGTCGTACTCCTGCGCAAGCTCCAGTGCCTTGGCAAGCGGCACGATGCCGACCTGCTCGCCACTGGGACCGACAAGTCGCACCTCGGGGACTCGAATCCGGTCGTTGATGCGGGGCTCGGCGCTGATGGATCCTCCTCGGTAGCACCACGCGGCGGCCTGGCGGGCAGCCACGTAACGTCTTTTCGTAAGACCAACCGCGCCGGTGCAACAAAAATGCCCCGACGGGACACAGGCGGGGCTCCATGAAACCGGAACACCGCCACGGCGTGCCGCGGGGCGCATATCGGGCAGCTCCATCGTCCGTACGGAACGATGGGCGCCGCCTGACCGGAGACCTGCCGACCTGTGATCGGCGAGGTGGGAGAACGGAGCTCCACTTGTGGGCCGGGCACGGAAGTGTCCAGCCGGTCGATCCACAACTCTAGCAGCTGCGGAGCAGGCGTGCTAACCCGTGGCGAACCGATTCGTCACCGGCACGTATCGTGTCCGGCATGAGCGACGCGACCCCCGCCGGCGAGACGCCGGACTTTGACACCATGACCCGCGACATCGCGGACGTCCCCGCCGTCGAGGTGATCACCACGGTCGCGGTGCACCTGATGAGCTCCGCGGCGGTCAACCTCGGCCTGGCCGAGGAGGGCGAGCAGCACAAGGACCTCGACGAGGCCCGCAAGCTGATCACCGCGCTCGCCGGGCTGGTCACGGCCAGTGCGACCGAGATCAGCAACTTCCACGCCGGCCCGCTGCGCGACGGCCTGAAGTCCCTCCAGCTCGCCTTCCGCGAGGCGTCCGTCGTACCGGACGAGCCCGGCCAGGGGCCCGGCGAGAAGTACACGGGCCCCGTCTTCGGCTGAGCCACCCCCGCCGGCCCGCCCGCGGGGCGGGCCGCAGACGCCCCGGTCAGGCCGTGCCCGGCCCGCCGGGGCGCTCCCCGCCTTCCCCGCCCTCGTCCCCGTCGTCGCGGTCCGTCCGCGGCTCGGGGCGCTCCTCCGTCGGGTGCGCCGCCGTCGTCGGCCCCTTCGGGTAGTGCGGCAGCGCCAGGTCGTCCGCCAGATTGGCCGGGCCCATCGGCGGATGGGTCAGCCGGTGCGCGCAGGCCGCCAGCACGCCGCCGATCAGCGGCGCGACGATGAACAGCCACAGCTGCGAGAGCGCGCCCCCGCCCGCGAACAGCGCCGGGCCCAGGCTCCGCGCCGGGTTGACCGAGGTGCCCGTCAGCGGGATGCCCACCAGGTGGATCACCGCCAGCGCGAGGCCGATGGGCAGGCCGTCGAAGCCCACCAGCGCGATCTTGTGGGTCACCGCGAGCACGACGAAGACCAGCAGGAAGGTCAGGACGACCTCCGCGAGGAACGCGCCGCCGGTGTTCAGGTGCACCGCCGAGCGGCTGCCCCAGCCGTTGCTGCCGAACGCGCCGTGCGTCTTCAGCCCCGGAACCTGCTTGGCCAGCAGGAACAGCAGCGCCGCACCCACGATGCCGCCGAGCAGCTGCGCCACCCAGTACTCGATCGCCGTGCGCGGGGCGATCCGGCGCTCCAGCAGCATGCCCAGCGTCACCGCCGGATTGACGTGGCAGCCCGAGATCGGGCCCAGTGCGTAGCACAGGGCCAGCAGCACGAAGCCGAACGCCAGGGCGATGCCGAGGACGCCGATGTAGTCGGCCGCGAGGACCGCGGAGCCGACGGCGAAGAAGACCAGCAGCAGAGTGCCGAGGAACTCGGCGGCGACGGTTCTCGTCTCCACGGAGTCGAGACTTGCGGCCCCCAGCTTCACGTCCATGGCGTCCTCCAGGGATCTCGTGGACCTTCTTCGCATTGTCGGTCGATCCACGACGGGGCGCCTGTCGGCCGCGGGTCTCGCTAGCGGGTGAAGAGGGGCTCCCCCGGGACGGAGGCGCCGGCGGGCAGCAGGGCCAGGTCGAGGCCGCGGACCAGGCGGGCCCGCAGGACCTCGTCGGAGGCCAGCGCCTGCGCCACGCGCTGCACGGCGGCGGAGACCTCGGCGCCGTCCGCCAGGGCCAGCGCCAGCGTGCCGTCCGCGTCCCGCGAGGGGGCCAGATGAGCGCGGAGCACCGCCTGCTCGGCCGCGAGGACGGCGCGGAGCGCCTCCGCGACCGCCGGGTCGGCCAGGGGGTCGGTGCTCTCGCGGCCCTCCGCCAGGGCCAGCAGCGCCGGGCCCGTCAGCTGGTACGGCACCGGGCCCGCCATGTCCAGGACGATCGTGTCGGCCTTCTCGTGCGCGGCCGCCTGCAGCGCCTGGTGCAGGGGTACGGCCACGGGGCGGGCGTCCGCGCGCCAGCGCGCCAGCGACTCGGTGGACGTGAACGCCGGCAGCGCCTTGCGGCCGTCCGGCGCCTGCAGCGTCGGCACGGCCATGTCGCTGGTCTTCTCCCGCTTCAGCCCGTCCGGGCCGGTCTCCACCTCGCCGAGCACGGCCACGACCGGCACGAGCAGGCGCGCCCCGCGCAGCGCGGCGAGCACGCGCGGCTCGGCGCCGCGGTCACCGGCCCACGCGGCCAGCGCGGCGGTCAGCTCCGCGTCGGCGGAACCGTCGTCATCGGAAAACCCGGGATCAGGAATGTTCTTGAGCGCCACCCCCAGAGTCTATGGGGGTGCCTCATTCCGGGGCGGGGCGCCCCATGAGCACCGTCGCGGCGGAAGGAGTGCGCCTGCCACCGGCGTGGTGCGCGACCGCCGTCGTTCAGGCCGGGCGGCGGCGGGTTCGCCAGAGGGTGGCGGCGGTGGCCAGGAGGGCCGTGCCCAGGCCGGCCGCGGCCGGGGCCGTGTAGTCCGGGGAGGGGCGCGCGGGCGTGCGCGGGCCGCCCGCGGCGTTCGCCGTGCCGAAGTACGGGCTGCGGTACTCGCGGGTGACGCGCGGGCCCGGGCCCTCCGGGGTCAGGGACGCGCCGCGGGCGATGGCGGCGGCCGGGTCGACGACCCCGGCGCCGAGCGCGTCGCTGCGCCCGCCCGGCGGGGTGTCGCGCGCGGTGTCCACGAGCAGCTTGCGGATCTGGGCGGGGCTCAGGCCGGGGTGCGCGGAGCGGACGAGGGCGACGGCGCCGGAGACGAAGGCGGCGGCCGCGCTCGTGCCCCAGCCCTCGTAGTAGCGCCGGTCGGGGTCGGCGATGACGACGTCGACGCCGGGCGCGCTGACCGTCGCGTACCACCGGCGCGTGGAGAACGCGGCGCGGCTGCCGTAGCGGTCGACGGCCGTCACGGCGATCACGCCGGGGTAGGCGGCGGGGTAGGAGACGTGGTCGCCCTGCTCGCCGCCGTTGCCGGCGGAGGCGACGACGACGGCGCCCTTGCCGAGGGCGTACTGGACGGCGGCGTCCTCCTGCGGCTCGGGGTGGGCGGTGTCGCTGTCGTCGCCGAGGGAGAGGTTGATGACGTCGGCGCCGTGGTCGGCGGCCCAGCGGATGCCGTCGGCGAGGGCGCTGCCGCGGCCGCTGCGGGCCTTGGCGCGGGAGGGGTCGCCGTCCTCCAGGATCACCCGCACGGGAAGGATCTTGGCTTCGGGGGCGACGCCGAGGACCCCGTCCGCGCCGTCCGCGCCGTGCCCCCGCCCGGCGATGATGCCGGCCATGGCGGTGCCGTGCCGGGCCCAGGCGCGGTCGCCGGGGCCGGCGCCGAAGCCGATGAGGTCCTTGCCGGGCAGGACCTGTCCGGCGAGGTCGGGGTGGCCGTCGTCCACGCCGGTGTCGAGGACGGCGACGGTGATGCCGCCGCCCTTGGTGGTCTGCCAGGCCTCTTCGGTGTGGAGCGCGTCGAGGGCCCATTCCTGGACGCGTATGGAGTCGGCGTGCGCGGCCCCGGCGGCGGGCAGCACGGCGAGCGCGGCGGCGAGGACGGCCGTGAGCAGGGGCCGGCGGATCCGGGGGGCGGCGGTCACCGGGAGCCCTCCTGGGCGGTGGCGCGCACGGCCCGTCTGAAGCCGCTCTCCACGCGCCCGGCGAGCGCGGCGGCGTCGTGGCCGAGCCCGGCCTGGGCGGGGGCGGTGGTGGCGCCGGGCCGGGTGGCCAGGGCGGCCGGCTGCGGGGGCGTGCCGGTGCGGCCGTCGGCGAAGCCGGTCACGGCGTAGACGACGGCGGGGGCGTCGGTGAGGACGCTGACGGCCCAGCTGGCGCGCTGCGCCGTGCCGAAGCGCTCGGCGACGGTGCCGCGGGGCGCGTACGGGCGGGGCATCAGGTCGGTGCGCTCGTCGAGCCGTTCGTCGGCGAAGCGGCGGCGCAGGTCGCGCATGCCCCGGCTGTCGGTGGCGGTGACGAGCAGTCCGACGGTGGTGACGGCGCTGGAGGTGGCGTCGGTGTAGGTGGCGCGCAGCAGCCGCGTGCAGCCGACGGGGGCGAGCGCCTTCTCCAGGAGGGGGTCGAAGGCCCCTTCGCACCCGCTGTCGGGGGCGACGCCGATCCGGGTCCAGGCGCGCCCGGCGCCGCCGGGGCCGGCGGCGTCGCCGCGCAGCACGGGCGGGAAGAGCTCGTCGACGGGGACGGTCCGCCAGAGCGTGCCGCCGCGGGCGAAGGCGCGTTCGGCCGCGGTGCCGCCGCCGGTGCCGTCGGCGAGCCAACTCCCGGCGGCGGCGCCGCCGATGAGTCCCAGTCCGAGGACGAGGCAGAGGGCGGCGGTGAGGGTGCGGGCGCCGTTCCCCCGGTCGGCGCC